>JAENZK010000104.1 GCA_016841285.1 Guptibacillus hwajinpoensis
TTATCGTAGGGAGGCGGGGGAAGTTTTTCGAGTCGCTGGGCGCTGGAGCTAGACATTTACACTAATATTATAAGGGGGAAACTCACATGGCGGAAAATCGTCATCAATCACTTGGATTAAGTGACGAAACAGTATTGGATATGTTTGTAAAGATGGTTTTAGCTCGGAAAATTGATGAACGTATGTGGTTATTGAACCGCGCCGGGAAAATTCCATTTGTGATTTCTTGTCAAGGACAGGAAGCTGCACAAGTTGGAGCTGCCTTTGCGTTAGATAGAAATAAAGATTATGTGCTGCCATACTATCGTGACATGGGAGTTGTCCTTACATTTGGAATGACAGCAAAAGATATTATGCTTTCCGGATTTGCTAAAGCGGAAGATCCAAATTCAGGTGGTCGGCAAATGCCGGGACATTTCGGTATGAAGAAAAATAGAATAGTAACCGGTTCTTCCCCGGTTACAACCCAGGTTCCACACGCAGTAGGCATTGCCTTGGCGGGAAAGATGGAAGGGAAAGATTTAGTATCGTTTGTAACCTTTGGTGAAGGTTCTTCAAACCAAGGGGATTTTCATGAAGGGGCCAACTTTGCAGGTGTTCATAAACTGCCGGTAATCTTTATGTGTGAGAATAATAAATATGCTATTTCTGTTCCTATTGAAAAACAATTATCCTGTGAAAAAGTGTCTGATCGGGCGATCGGCTATGGAATGCCTGGGGAAACTGTTGATGGGAATGATCCATTAATAGTGTATGAAGCTGTTAAGCGTGCTGCTGATAGGGCTAGGCGAGGTGAAGGGCCTTCTCTAATTGAAACTGTATCATATCGGTTAACTCCACATTCCAGTGATGATGACGATAGAACGTATCGTTCACGGGAAGAGGTTGATGAATTTAAGAAAAGAGACTCAATTCTTACTTTTTCCGCTTACTTAAAAGAGATAGGTATTTTATCGGATAATTTAGAGAAGGAAATTTTCGATAATATTCAAAGAGTTGTAGATGAAGCAACTGAATATGCAGAAAACGCTCCATATGCTGATCCGGAAGATACTTTAAAATACGTATATGGAGAATAGGAGGAGATAATATGGCGATTAAGTCATACATCGAGGCTGTGACGACCGCGCTCTATGAGGAAATGAAGCGTGATGAAAAAGTATTTGTTTTAGGCGAAGACGTGGGGAGAAAAGGCGGAGTTTTCAAGGCGACTATCGGACTTTATGATGAATTCGGTGAAAACAGAGTCATAGACACTCCTCTTGCTGAATCAGCGATTGTTGGGGTTGGTGTGGGCGCTGCGATGTACGGACATCGTCCGGTTGCTGAAATACAATTTGCCGATTTTATTATGCCCGCTGTCAATCAAATCATTTCCGAAGCAGCAAAAATCCGCTATCGCTCCAATAATGACTGGAATTGTCCATTAGTCATTCGCGCACCATATGGCGGCGGCGTCCACGGTGCCCTTTATCATTCACAATCTGTTGAAGCTGTTTTTGCTAATCAACCGGGATTGAAAATTGTAATGCCATCAACGCCTTATGACGTAAAGGGCTTGTTAAAAGCTGCGATTCGCGATGACGATCCTGTTATCTTTTTTGAACATAAACGTGCATACAGACTTATAAAAGGTGAAGTTCCTGATGACGATTATGTATTACCGATTGGAAAAGCTGATGTTAAGCGTGAAGGTGATGACATTACGGTTATCACCTACGGTTTATGCGTTCACGTTGCTTTACAAGCCGCCGAAAAACTTGCAAATGAAGGAATTTCAGCGCAGGTACTTGATCTACGCACCGTCTATCCGTTAGATAAGGAAGCAATTATTGAATCTGCATCAAAAACAGGAAAAGTGTTGTTAGTAACGGAAGATAATAAAGAGGGAAGTATATTAAGTGAAGTTGCAGCCATAATCGCTGAACATTGCTTGTTTGACTTAGATGCACCAATCATGCGTCTTGCAGGTCCAGAAGTTCCGGCCATGCCATACGCTCCAACAATGGAAAAGTACTTTATGGTAAATCCTGATAAAGTTGAAAAAGCAATGAGAGAGTTAGCTGAGTATTAACTCTATTCAGCAGACTGATAGAAGGAGGTTTTTCGTGTGGCTTTAGAGAAAATTATAATGCCGCAATTAGGTGAAAGTGTTACCGAAGGCACCATAAGCACGTGGTTAGTTAAACCAGGTGATATAGTAAAAAAATATGACCCGCTTGCAGAAGTTCAAACAGACAAGGTAAATGCGGAAATCCCTTCCTCATTTGCGGGAGTTGTTAAAGATCTTGTAGCAAATGAAGGGGATACACTTTCAGTTGGGGAATTAATCTGTTATATCGAAACAGAGGAAAGCGGAGAAAACGGAGCTAAGTCAACCGTAATTCCTATGAATTCGGAAGCACGGACTGTTCAAACTAAGATGAATACATTAAATGAGGAACAACCAAATAAATACCGTTATTCCCCTGCTGTTTTAAAAATGTCGCAGGATCATAATATTGATCTTGAAAAAATAAACGGCACAGGTAAAGGTGGTCGTATTACTAGAAAAGATCTTCAAAAGATAATTGATTCTGGCAGTATACCAACAGCTGGTGAAATCGTGTTGGAACAAGCTAAATCCGTAGTAGACCCAGTTGCGATACAGCAGACAGAAGCTATTGCAGTCACACCAACTAAATCCGATGCAGGGGATATTGAAATTCCGGTCTCAGGCGTAAGAAAGGTTATTGCTGCGAATATGCTAAGATCTAAACATGAAATCCCGCATGCTTGGACAATGGTCGAAGTTGATGTTACTAACCTCGTAGCTTATCGGGATTCAATAAAAGATGAATTTAAGAAAAAAGACGGCTTGTCTTTAACCTCGTTTGAATTTGTTGTGAAGGCCGTGGCAACTGCCCTTAAGGAGTATCCGTTTATTAATTCAACATGGGCCGGGGATAAAATTATTCAAAAGAAAGATATAAATATTTCAATCGCTGTAGCAACCGAGGATGCTTTGTTTGTACCTGTTATTAAAAATGCGGACGAAAAGTCAATTAAAGGGATTGCTCGTGAAATTAGTGAACTTGCTCAGAAAGCCCGTCACGGGAAGCTAACGCCATCTGATATGCAGGGAGGAACTTTCACGGTAAATAATACAGGTTCCTTTGGCTCTGTCCAATCAATGGGGATCATTAACTATCCACAGGCTGCTATTTTGCAAGTGGAATCGATCGTCAAACGCCCAGTTATCATGAATGGTGGAATGTTTGCAGCCCGTGATATGGTTAATCTTTGTATGTCACTCGATCATCGTGTCTTAGACGGTCTTGTCTGTGGACGGTTCTTAAAAAGAGTGAAAGAGGTCCTCGAAAATATTGCACAAGAAAATACTTCAGTTTATTAAAGAGGTTGAGTTATCAGCCTCTTTTTCAATAGAACAAAAGCGGGGTTTAAATTTTTGTTATCGATTGACATAATTCTACAAATTGTTGCTGAATCGTCCTTTTAGCTAATGTGCATTATTGATACATGAAGCCATTTATAATACTATAGAAATAGGTTTCGACTTTTTAGAAAATTAAAATAAAAGTTAGTTTCACTTTTATGAGGAAAGGGGTGTAGGTATCTCCGAAAGGGGATGTAACTTTATGAAAACAGAAAAAGAGACACAGTTTGATTTGAAAAAGTTTTGTGAATTTCCTTTTCCTGATATGCAGCAATGGAAGAAAACAGCTGAAGAGTCGCTAAAAGGAAAACCATTTGAAACCCTAAAGACGAAAACATATGAAGGTATTGAACTAAAACCTTTATACGTAAAA
This sequence comes from Guptibacillus hwajinpoensis, assembly GCA_016841285.1. Taxonomy (GTDB): domain Bacteria; phylum Bacillota; class Bacilli; order Bacillales; family Bacillaceae_J; genus Schinkia. The sequence goes on from JAENZK010000104.1 coordinate 3,810, forward strand.
GAGGATGTAGCGAATTTATCCCATGTAAATGACCTACCTGGTGAAGGCTCATTTGTTAGGGGGGGAGACTATCTCCGAAATTCCGCAAAAGCTTGGGATATTGCCCAAGAAATAACGGGAAGAAGTGCAAAGCAATTCAATCAGGCTATCAATGAGGATCTAAAACGTGGACAAACTATGGTAAATTTAGTTGTTGATGAAGCTACAAAAAGAGGATATGACGCAGATGAAGCTGATGTAGATTTAGTTGGCTTAAACGGAGTATCTGTTGTTTCCATTAACGAGCTTCGTGATGCATTGGCAAATATTGATCTAAATGAGCACCGATTGTATTTGCAAACGGGTATTAGCACATTACCGTTATATGCAAGCTTCGTTGCATACGCAAAAGACCAACAAATTAACATGCACGAATTAGTCGCTTTCATTGGATTAGATCCAATCGGTTCTATTGCTGCTTCTGGGAAATCTAAACTAGGTATTAAAAGACTCTATAATACAATGGCCCAATTAGCGAAGTGGTCTAATGAGAATTCTCCAAACGTAAAAACGATTTATATTCAAGGCGAGCTTTACCATAATGCTGGTGGAAGTGCGACAGAAGAATTGGCATTTGCGCTAGCAACAGGTGTTGAATATATAAATGAAATGCTTGACCGAGGATTAGAAATTGATGAGATTGCAAACCAAGCGTATTTTTCATTTGCAGTTGGCTCCAATGTATTTATGGAAATTGCAAAGCTTCGTGCTGCTAGAATGCTATGGTCAAAAATTGTGGAAAGCTTTGGCGGCACAAAACAAGCTCAAAAAATGTATATCCATGTACGTTCATCAAACTGGACTAAAACGATCTATGACCCATATGTAAATATGCTTAGAACAACAACAGAGGCATTTGCCGGTGCTGTTGGTGGAGCTAATAGTATGCATGTCTCTCCATTTGATGAAGCTATTAGAACTGATGACTCGTTCTCGCGCCGTATTGCAAGGAATACACAAATCATTCTTCAAGAAGAATCCTTATTGAACCAAGTTGTTGACCCTGCTGGCGGCTCTTGGTACGTTGAATCATTAACAGATACAGTAGCTAGTAAGGCATGGGAACTGTTCCAAGAGGTTGAAAAGAACGGCGGAATGTATGAAGCATTAAAAGCCGGAGACATTCAACAAAAAGTCACTGTTACAGCAAATCAAAAGAAAAATAATATTGAATATCGTAAAGACCGAATTGTTGGAACCAATATGTATCCAAATATGGATGAGAAACCATTACAAATTAGAGAAGCTATTGAAGATTTCAAAGCACCTATAATTGAAGGCATTAAAGCTAAAAAAGCAGCTAAACGTGAAGACGTAATAAAAGCACTTGAGGAAGTAAAGGCAGCTGTTACGAATGATGGAGAGTTGGTTCCGGCGTTTATCGATGCAGCAGCAACTGGTGCAACGATTGGTGAAATGATCGATGTATTAGCCGAAAATTGTAAAGGTGCTGAAGTGGAAAAATTAACGTTTGAGCGGGGTGCTGAAGGCTTTGAACAATTAAGAAAGGCTTCAGAAAGCTATAAAGAAAAACATGGACAATATCCAAGAATTTTCTTTGCAAACCTCGGCCCAATTCCTAAACATAAAGCGCGTGCCGATTTTTCAGCAGGATTCTTTGCAGCCGGAGGATTTGAGTCTGTTATAACATCTGGATTTGAATCAAGTGAAGAAGCTGTTAAAGCTGTCTTGGAATCCGGTATTGATATTGTTACAATTTGTGGTACAGATGAACAGTATGAGGAATTTGTATCAGCGATTGCAAAAGAGTTGAAAAATACCAATAAGGATATTTATATTCTTGTAGCTGGAAAGCCTGCGCCACAGCTTGAGAGTCAATATATTGAAGCTGGTGTTGATGAATTTATCCATGTTAAGTCAAATTGCTATCAAACTCTTGCCAGACTCCAAGAGCGTAAGGGGGTAAACTAATATGAGCAAAAGATTAGATTTTACTCAGATTTCCTATCAATCTGAACCATCAAATATTGATTCAGAACAATGGAAAAAACAAGTAGAAAAAACTATTGATGGCTCTTTCGAAGAATTGCTTTTTACTACAAATGAACAAATCAAAGTGAAACCGGTGTATTCGAAGGAAGATATTGTAGATAACGATTATATGGATTATATGCCTGGTATTCCTCCGTACTTGAGGGGCCCATATCCAACGATGTATGTTGCTCGTCCTTGGACAGTCCGCCAATATGCGGGATTTTCAACAGCGGAAGAAAGTAATGCTTTTTACCGTCGGAATTTAGCTGCAGGGCAAAAGGGTCTATCAGTTGCCTTTGACTTAGCCACACACCGTGGGTATGATTCTGACCATCCTCGTGTAGTCGGGGATGTCGGAAAAGCAGGGGTTGCCATTGATTCTATTTTGGATATGAAAATATTATTTGATCGAATACCACTTGATCAAATGTCTGTTTCAATGACAATGAATGGTGCCGTATTGCCGATCATGGCATTCTATATTGTGACTGCTGAAGAACAAGGGGTAAAACCAGAACAGCTTTCAGGTACGATCCAAAATGACATCTTAAAAGAATATATGGTACGTAATACTTATATTTATCCACCGGAAATGTCGATGAAAATCATTGCTGATATTTTTGAATATACATCCCAGTACATGCCTAAATTCAATTCAATCAGTATTTCCGGATACCATATGCAAGAGGCTGGTGCTCCAGCAGATATCGAGCTTGCCTATACACTTGCTGATGGTGTGGAATATGTTCGTACAGGATTAAAAGCAGGTATTGATGTTGATAAGTTTGCACCGCGCTTATCTTTCTTCTGGGCCATTGGTATGAACTATTTCATGGAAGTTGCGAAGATGAGAGCTGGTCGTTTAATTTGGGCTAAATTAATGAAGCAATTCAATCCAAAAAATCAAAAATCTTTAGCATTGCGTACACATTCGCAAACATCCGGATGGAGCTTAACCGAGCAAGATCCATTTAATAACGTAACTCGTACTTGTGTGGAAGCAATGGCAGCAGCACTTGGACATACGCAATCCTTGCATACGAACGCATTGGATGAAGCGATTGCCTTGCCAACAGACTTTTCAGCACGTATTGCCCGTAATACTCAATTATACCTACAAGATGAAACAGGAATCTGTAATGTCATTGATCCTTGGGCTGGTTCCTACTATGTGGAATATTTGACTGGAAAACTAGTGGAGCGCGCATGGAATCATATCGAGGAAGTTGAAAAATTAGGTGGAATGGCGAAAGCAATTGAAACAGGGCTTCCAAAAATGAGAATCGAAGAAGCTGCTGCCCGTCGCCAAGCAAGAATTGATTCAGGTGTTGAATCCATCATCGGTGTCAATAAATACCGTTTAGATAAAGAAGAGCCAATTGATATTTTAGAGGTTGATAATACAGCTGTACGCGAGCAGCAGCTTGAAAGATTAAAGCAGCTTCGTGAGAATCGTGATGAAGCAAAAGTGCAAGCGGCCCTAGAAGCATTGACGAAAGCGGCAGAAACAGGAGAAGGAAATTTATTAGCGTTATCTGTTGATGCAGCACGCGTGCGCGCATCATTAGGAGAAATTTCTGATGCGATTGAAAAAGTATCCGGCCGTCACAAAGCTGTTATCCGCTCTATTAGTGGTGTGTATTCAACGGAATTCAGTGATGAAGAAGTCATTAATAATGTTAAAGAGATGACAGATGACTTTGCAGAAAGAGAAGGCAGACGCCCACGTATTATGGTTGCGAAAATGGGACAAGATGGACATGATCGCGGAGCAAAGGTTGTCGCAACAGCTTTTGCCGACCTAGGATTTGACGTCGATGTCGGTCCACTTTTCCAAACTCCGGAAGAAACAGCACAACAAGCCGTTGAAAACGATGTTCATGTTATCGGTATGAGTTCACTTGCTGCAGGCCATAAAACATTGCTTCCGCAATTAATGGCTGAGTTAAAACGTTTAGGTCGTGAAGACGTTATCGTTGTTTGTGGTGGAGTAATCCCTGCTCAAGATTATGAATATTTGTATGAGCAAGGGGCGACTGCAATCTTTGGACCGGGTACGGTTATTCCAGTATCCGCGCAAAAGGTAATGGAAGAAATCAATCGCCGTATTAATGAAGCTGAGGATGTGTTTTAATTTATGACTGATATCTCGGAAAACAGACCAGAATGGGTGCCTGAAAATGCAACTAAAGGCTTTACTACGAAGGTTATGAAGGGTGTGGAAGGTGGTCATGACGGCTTTAGTACAAGTGATTCAAAACCACAAACACAGCCGGAGACACCAGTAAAACGGGGTCTGTCTCTTGATGAAGTTGTAAATGGAATTTTAAATAACGATCGTCCGATTTTAGCTCGGGCGATCACACTTGTGGAAAGTAATGCATATAAACATATCGAAAAGGCACAACAAATCCTTAATCGTATCCTCCCATATACTGGGAGGGCCCTTAGAATTGGTATTACAGGGGTCCCAGGTGCTGGGAAGAGCACAATTATTGAAGCACTTGGCTGCTATCTTTGCGACCAGGGACTCCGCGTTGCAGTTTTAGCTGTAGACCCTTCAAGCAGTATAACTGGCGGCAGTGTTCTTGGGGATAAAACGAGAATGGAAAAGCTGTCACGAGAGAAAAATGCATTTATTCGCCCATCGCCTTCAGGCGGGACTCTTGGTGGTGTAAACCGAAAAACAAGAGAAACAATGCTTTTATGTGAGGCTGCCGGCTATGACGTTATTTTAATCGAAACAATCGGTGTCGGCCAAAGTGAAGTTGTTGTCCGCTCCATGGTTGATATGTTTGCCTTAACTGTATTAACCGGTGCAGGTGATGAACTTCAAGGAATGAAAAAAGGTGTTATGGAGCTTGCTGATATTATTATCGTGAATAAAGCAGATGGTGATAACGAGCAGAAAGCACTTATTGCGCAAAAAGAGTACAATCAAATCCTACATTATCTAAGACCAGCGACCGAGGGCTGGGAAACAAAAGCCTTTACATGTTCAGGGTATTATGGAAGAGGCATTGATACGATTTGGGACGAAATGAAAAGCTTCCAAAAAACGATCCAAGCTTCAGGTATCTTAGATAAAAGAAGACAATCGCAAGTAAGAGATTGGATCTATGCGATGATTAAAGATCAACTTGAACAGAAGTTCTTTAACCATCCAGAAGTGAAAAAAGTGTTACCGGAAACAGAGCAAGCGGTTATCACTGGCAACCAACCTGTTACACAAGCCGTAAAATATTTATTTGATCAATATGAGAAATAATTAAATGAAAAAAGGTGGTAGCTGCATAGGATGCACTTACCACCTTTTTTTGACAAAAATAAGAAGGTGAGTGATGGGGGTAACTCACCTTCAAATCTAGGGAGTCTAGGGGTATGGGGCCTAGATTTATTATTATAGTACCCAGACAATTACGAATTAAACATATAAAAAAATATAAAAGTGTATTAAAGTTGCTTCTCCCCTCCTAAATTGCTACTATTATTTTATATCTCGAAAAAAGGTAGGAGTGAAATAGATGAATATGAGTTATGATATGTTCATGAATGACATTGTTAACAATGCCAGAAAGGAAGCAGTTGCTGCCGGCTTTAATGAAGCAAAGACGCCTGCGGAAGTAGAAGAAGCTTTCAAGCAATCTGGTACAACACTAGTTTTAGTTAATTCAGTTTGTGGTTGTGCAGGTGGTTTAGCGCGTCCAGCTGCGGCCCATGCGATCCATTATGATAAAGTACCAGATCATATGATTACTGTATTTGCAGGTCAAGACAAAGAAGCAACTGAAAAAGCCCGTGAGTACTTTGAAGGATATCCACCATCCTCACCATCATTCGCGATAATGAAGGATGGAAAATGTGTTGGAATGCTTGAGCGTCATGAGATCGAAGGATCAGAGCCTGTTGAAGTAGTTCAAAAACTTCAAGGACTTTTTGAACAGCATTGTGAAGAAATTTAATTTGATTTAAAAAAATGTAAAGAGGACCAATATGGTCTTCTTTTTAATTATTCCGAAATATTTTTATTTTGAATTTTTTTAAAAACCTATTGATTCCCGGCAGAAACATGATAAAATTCAACTTAACGTATAAATATTAACTAAAATTTATATTTATAAACCTTTAAAAAACGCAAGAAAATACATAATAAATTTAAAGGAGGAAGTTATTTTGAAAAAATTACTTAGCTATGCTTTAATGTCACTTTTATTAATTGGTCTATTGGCTGCATGTGGACAAGGTGGTACTAAAGATACTGAACAAACAGCGGATAACACTGGCAGTGATGCAACAGAAACGAAAGTTCTTAAAATGGGGACATCTGCAGACTTTCCACCATTTGAATTTGTAGATACAGCTAAAGGTGAAGATATTATTGGTTTTGATATCGACCTAGCAAATGCAATCACTGAAAAACTTGGATACGAATTAGAAATTCAAGATATGGATTTTGCTGGATTAATTGAGGCGTTAAAATCAAACCGAGTTGATATTGTATTATCAGGTATGTCTGCAACAGATGAGCGTAGAGAGAGTGTTGATTTCTCTGATATTTATTACTCAGCTGACCAAATGATTGTATTTAGTAACGAAGCACCATTTAAATCTGTTGAGGAATTAGCAGGAAAAACGGTTGGTGTTCAAACAGCCTCCATTCAAGAAGACAAAGCAAATGAGATTAAAGAAACTACTGATATTAAGATCGAAAGCAGAAACCGTGTTCCTGAGATTGTCCAAGAATTAAAAGCTGGTCGTTTTGATGCAATCATCCTAGAAGATGCTATTGCTAAAGGATACTTAGATAAAAATAAAGACTTGGCAGGATTTACACTTGAAGGTGACGAAGAAAATGGTTTTGCCATCGCATTTCCAAAAGGGAATGACGAACTTGTTGCTGAGTTTAACAAAGTAATTGGTGAAATGAAAGAAAATGGGGAACTTGAACAACTTGCTGTTAAATGGTTCGGTGGAGAACAATAATTTCAGTAAATAATAGAAATAATAAACGAAAGCGGCTAATCAGTGGGTTTGCCGCTTTTCCTTGTTGAAATAGAAATGAGGTGTGATTAGTTTGGATTTTGGACCGATAATGCCTTCCGTCCCTTATATAGTAAAAGGGATAGGGGTTACTATACAAATTGTCGCTGTTTCGATAGCATTAGGATTTGTTCTGGGAATTATATTAAGTCTTTTTAAAATTTCAAGAATGCGCATCCTCCAATTGGTTGGAGATGCCTATACATCTATATTTAGAGGAACACCGCTAATTTTACAGCTATTTATCATTTACTATGGTTTACCACAATTAATCGACTATCAAATTTCTCCCTTTTTAGCTGCTGTTTTGGCATTCGGGTTAAATTCGGGGGCCTATGTTTCGGAAATTATCCGTGCTGGGATTGAAGCGATTGATAAAGGTCAACGTGAAGCAGCAATGGCGCTAGGCGTACCATATGGACAAATGATGAAAGATATTATCTTACCACAAGCAATGAAAAATATTCTTCCAGCGTTAATGAATGAATTTATCACCTTAACAAAAGAGTCTGCTCTTGTCTCCGTTATTGGCGTAACGGATATAATGCGTCGCTCTTATATTGTTGGAGGAGACCACTACTCGTTTTTACCGCCAATGTTAATCGCTGGTGTTATTTATTATGTAATGGTCATGGGTCTAACTCTTCTTGGTAAAAAGTTTGAGAGGAGAATGAAGCGCAGTGATTAAAGTTGAAAATTTGCACAAAACATTTGGTAAATTAGAAGTCTTAAAAGGGATTTCAACAACCATTGATGACGGTGCGGTCGTAGCGATCATCGGACCATCCGGTTCAGGGAAATCGACCTTCCTAAGATGCTTAAATAAATTAGAAGACCCAACTGAAGGGAAAATTTGGTTTGGAAATGAAGAAATAACAAATCCAAAGACGAATATCATGAAGGTTAGACAAAAAATCGGAATGGTTTTTCAACACTTTCATTTATTTCCGCACATGACAGTGCTAGGAAATTTAACGTATTCTCCAATGAAGGTAAAAGGTTTGTCAAAGGAAGAAGCGGAGAAGAAAGCTAAGGAATTACTAGATAAAGTAGGGCTATTAGTAAAAGCCGATGAATATCCAAATCGTTTGTCAGGTGGTCAAAAGCAGCGTGTTGCAATTGCTAGAGCCTTAGCGATGGAACCGGAAGCGATGTTATTTGATGAACCGACATCAGCCCTTGACCCTGAGATGGTTAAAGAGGTTCTGGACGTTATGAAGACTTTAGCCCATACTGGGATGACAATGGCGATTGTTACCCATGAAATGGGGTTTGCAAAGGAAGTAGCCGATCGGGTTTTGTTTCTAGATGACGGTGTTCTGGTTGAGGATGCACCACCAGAAGAGTTTTTCTCCAATCCGAAATCAGAGCGGGCAAAATCATTCTTAGATAAAATTCTGTAAAAAATCGAATAAATTTAAAAAAGGAGTGAATTCTATCACTCCTTTTTCGTTTATAATGGGCTTATCTAAGTAAAAAAAGGAGAACCTGTATGTTTAAAATTGGTTCAAGAACGTTAAAAACCGCAGTTGGTGTAGTCGTTGCGGTTTCACTTGCTAAGTATCTTGGTTTGCATAACTATGCTTCAGCCGGAATATTGACGATACTATGTATTCAAACAACAAGAAAAAAGTCGGTTAAAACAGCCTTTGCAAGATTTATTGCGGCTCTGATTGGTATCTTATTTTCCTTTTTATTTTTTGAAGGGATCGGCTATTACCCGATCGTTATTGGCTTATTATTACTGATTTTTATCCCAACTACGGTTCGTTTAAATGTGAAAGAAGGTATTGTAACAAGTTCGGTTATTATTCTACAGTCTTATATGATGAAAGAAATGTCCTGGGGTGCGATTACGAATAGTATTTTTACGATAATTATCGGAATTGGTGTTGCGTTAATAATGAACCTCTATATGCCAAGTAATGAAGATAAGCTCCTTCAACTTCAAAAACAATTGGAAGAGAAATATAAGAAAATCCTTAAGGAAATATCAATTTATCTAAAAGAAGGGGACCACCTTTGGGATGGGAAAGAAATTACGGAGTCCTATAAAATCATTGAAGAGGCAAAAGCTTTTGCAGTATTACATATTGAGAACCGCTTCCTTGGTTATGATGATGCTTATTTCAATTATTTTAAAATGAGAGAAAAGCAATTCGAAGTAATTGAAAGGATGCTACCACTAGTCACATCATTAAAAATATCAATGGTTCATTCAAAAATGATAGCTGATTTAATCGATGAAATAGCAGATGCTGTTTCCTCTAGTAATACAGCCATCGTTTTTTTAGCTAAATTAGAAGATCTCCAAAGAACGTTTAAAGACATGGAATTACCACAGACACGTGAGGAATTTGAAATTCGCGCTTCACTGCTAAGTTTTTTGTGGGAGCTTGAAAAATATTTGAATATTAAAAGATATTATCGAGACAGCGATGTATGAAAAGAGTCTTCAAGTAAAAACTAATCTTAAAAACAATTTGAGGATGAATTTGTATGCTTCCAAATATTTTTATTTTTATTTTATTAATGTCCCCTTTATGGCCGATAGGTGAAAATCCAATTGTCGGCGACCCTTTTCTAATTGTTAATAAAAAAACAAATGAACTAGCCTATATAAATGAAGGGCAAATACAAAAGATCTATAAAATTGCGTCTGGAAAAGAAGATGAGCTTACACCAGTTGGGAAATTTACAGTAACAGTAAAAGCTGTGAATCCATATTATCGAAAGAAAGATATTCCAGGTGGTGCAAAAGAAAATCCACTTGGTACAAGATGGATCGGTTTTGATGCGGAGAATACGGACGGAAGAATATATGGAGTGCACGGAAATAATAATGTGGATTCAATCGGTCGTTATATCACACAAGGCTGTGTCCGAATGTACAACGAAGAGGTTGAGGAGCTCTACAATCGTATACCGATAGGTACCCAAATTGTAATTGTATCGTCTGATTTTTCTTTTAAAAAACTTGGTCAGAAGTATGGGGCCATTCCCCAGGATATCCCTGAGAATTTAAAGCATTT
>JAENZK010000105.1 GCA_016841285.1 Guptibacillus hwajinpoensis
GCATTTCTTGAACCGCTTGAAGGTCAGCACCATTTTCTAAAAGATGAGTTGCAAAGGAATGCCTTAGTGTGTGGGGCGTAAGTTCCTTCTCTATTGTCGCTTCTTTTCCAATGCCTTTAAGTATCTTCCAGAAGCCCTGCCTTGACAGTCTTTGACCATGGTGATTTACAAATAAAGCGTCATTTTCCTTTCCTTTAAGCAACTTTTCTCGTGCATTTTCAAGATAATTTACTAATGCAGATGTAGCAATTCTCCCTAGCGGGATGACCCTTTCTTTTTTACCCTTTCCGCTACAACGAACAAACCCCAAAGACACATTCACATCGGTTAGATTTAAGGAAACTAATTCCGAGACTCTGATTCCGGTTGCATATAACAACTCCAACATGGCCCGATCGCGAACTCCATATTCATTATCCTCTTTAGGCGTATTCAATAAAGTCTCCACTTCAGCTAATGTCAGCACGGTTGGTATTCTTTTCTCAAGCTGCGGGGGTTGAATATGAAGGGTCGGATCTTCCGTCGAAATTTTTTGGCGGAGTAAAAATTGATGTAATGCCCGGATGGATGATACCGTTCGGGAAATCGATGAAGATGCTTTGCCATTTTCCTTTAATGACATTAAATAATTGAATATGTGGATTCTGCTGATAGCATTGATAGATTGAAGTTTTTCAACTGTTTCTATATATGTTATATATTGTTTTAAATCCCTACGATATGAATCAATCGTATTATTTGCAGCTCCATGTTCAGTTAATAAATATTGTAAAAATTTTTCTAGGTGTTCATTCATAAAAACTGCAACTCTCCTTTACTTACTCCCCATTTTGATAAAAATAAATAAGTCGATCAAACCACGAAGGTGTAAAATCTTTGGCTTGAGCAGAAACCTTTAAGGCTCCACCTTCTGGCTCATCATAACGGTGATATTGTTCATACTCTTGATTAATCCAAATAATCCCGAAATAAAAAAGCAATGTACAACCTGTAAATAAAATAAAAACTTTTACTGTATCAAAAGCAATTTTTAAAATTGACATGTCTCATTCCTCCAAAATCAATAAAAATAGCAGTAATTGTACAACCCTATATTTAAAGATATGTCAACAATGAGAAATTTTATACATTTAGGAAAGGGAAGAAAGTATTTCCTCCCCTCTAAACTACAGAAAAATTAGCGATTTGTAAATATAAGGGCATATAAAAGAGGATGTCCAAAGCCATTTGGAACATCCTCTTTTTAATGGAAATTAAAACTTAATTTTTTCTTCAATAAATTTCTTTAGACCCGCAATCGGCATACGTTGCTGTTCCATAGTGTCACGGTCACGAACGGTTACCATATTGTCTTCTTTTGAATCAAAATCATACGTAATGCAGAATGGTGTACCGATTTCATCATGGCGGCGGTAACGTTTACCGATAGAGCCTGATTCATCAAAATCAACCATGAAGTAGCTAGAAAGTTCTTCAAAAATGGCTCGTGCCTCATCGGACAGCTTTTTAGAAAGCGGCAGGATCGCTGCTTTGTAGGGTGCTAAGGCAGGATGAAAGTGCATTACAGAGCGTGTTGTGCCATCTTCAAGCTCCTCTTCATCAAACGCATCTACTAAGAATGCTAATGTTACACGGTCAGCCCCAAGTGACGGCTCTATACAATATGGAATGAAGCGCTCATTCGTTTCTTGATCATGGTAATTGAAATCTTCACCTGAGAATTCCATATGCTGTTTAAGATCGTAATCTGTGCGGGAAGCAATACCCCAAAGCTCACCCCAGCCGAATGGGAATTTATATTCAATATCTGTTGTCGCATTACTGTAATGTGAAAGTTCTTCATCAGAATGCTCACGAAGACGCATGTTTTCCTTCGTCATTCCTAGTCCTAAAAGCCAGTTTTCACAGAAGTTTTGCCAGTATTCATGCCAATTTAGTTCCTCACCAGGTTTACAGAAAAATTCCAACTCCATTTGTTCGAATTCTCTAGTACGGAACGTAAAGTTTCCTGGTGTAATTTCATTACGGAAGCTTTTACCGATTTGAGCAATTCCGAATGGCAGTTTCTTTCTCATCGTGCGTTGAACGTTTTTAAAGTTAACGAAAATACCTTGTGCTGTTTCAGGGCGAAGGAAAATTTGGTTAGCACTTGATTCAGTCACACCTTGATGTGTTTTAAACATAAGGTTGAACTGACGTATAGATGTAAAATCCTTGCTGCCACAGTCAGGACATGCAATATCATGTTCTTTAATGAGTTCTTCCATTTTTTCAAAAGGAAGACCATCAACAACCAATTCGATCCCTTTTTCATCTAAGGCATTTTCAATTATTTTGTCGGCGCGATGTCTTGCTTTACATTGTTTACAGTCGATCATCGGGTCATTGAAATTCCCAATATGTCCTGATGCTTCCCATGTTCTTGGGTTCATAAGAATAGCTGCATCTAAACCCACATTATATGGTGAGCTTTGAACAAATTTTTGCCACCATGCTTTTTTTACATTATTTTTTAACTCAACACCAAGTGGACCATAATCCCATGTATTAGCTAAACCGCCATATATTTCAGAGCCTGGAAAAACAAAGCCCCGATGCTTCGATGTAGCGACGATTTGATCCATTGTTTTTTCTACTGACATTACCATGCACTCCTTAAATTAAATAAAAATTGGTAAATAAAATATAAAAAGCCCCCGTCCCTAAGCCAATATTAGCTTAGGGACGAGAGCATAATTCCCGCGGTTCCACCCTAATTAGTACATCGCATAATGGATTGCTTTACCAATGTACTCACTTTAAAATAGTTAACTCCAGACTGCCGTTTCACTGAATATCTTTACAAGGCTTACACTATCCCTTGCTCGCTAAAAAGAGGTTGTTCAGTTACTATTCATCCTTCATAGTTTCAACCAAATATGAATTTGTAAGATATCATACCAATTAGGAAATGAAACGTCAAGACCATGTTTATTATTGTTGTAAATTCGCCGCAGTATTCCCAGTCGTCTTATTTTCCGGCTGTTCAGTTTCCGGATTTTCAGTTGATGGCGTCGCTTCAGTCTTCTTAAGTTCAAAGTAAGCATCCATAATGCGACGTCCGATATATTTATTCACAGAGTGTTTATCGGTACTTACCCATGGAACAACAACTGAAAATGCCACTTCCGGATTATCGTTAGGAGCATATCCGACTAAGCTCAAATTATACGTACTTGCTCCATAATATTCTCTTTTCGGGCCATAATAACGGCTTTGGGCTGTACCTGTTTTTCCAGCTGGACTATATGGCGCATTCCCAAAATAGGCATAGGCTGTTCCACCAGGTTCCTGATACACTTGACGGAAGCCTTCCTGCACACGCTTTATATATTTTTCATCCATATCAACCCTATTTAATACTTGTGGTTTAAATTCATATTGTACATTTCCCATTTCAGTATCATTCGTTGGCTTTCTGATTTCCTTGACAATGATTGGCTTCATTCTGTATCCACCACTGGCAATAGTAGAGACATATTGCGCTAATTGCAATGGAGTATAAGAATCATATTGTCCAATACTGAAATATAAAAGTAAACCCGGAGTCGTTTCTGTACCGGTATAACCAGTTGCTTCATTCGGTAAATCAATACCTGTTTTTACGCCTAATCCAAATTGACTAAAATAATAGCGCATCATATCGAAATATTTTGGCTGAATATTTAATGATTCACCATAGCGATAAACGGCGTTAGCCATACCAATTGTTGTTTTGAACATATAAACGTTGGAAGATTTCTTTAATGCCGTTAAGTCATTGATTGCACCCATTCTTTGGTATGAACCAGTTAATGGTGTTCCTTTGATTTTTATTGGTTCATCATAAAGAACTGTTCCAGGCTTTATCGCTCCGGTTTGGTAACCCGTTAGGATTGTTGCCCCCTTTACAGAAGAGCCCATTTCATATTGACTCGTCATTGTTCCAATTGCAAAATCTTGGACATCGAGCTTGCCATTATTAGTTACGAGTTGCTTACCTGCCAATGATAAAATCTCTCCTGTTTTTGGATTCATCATGACGACGAAGGCACGGTCCATTAAATAGTTGCCCGCTGTTTTTTTCGCTCTAATTAACTCCTCTTCAATAATTTGTTCAACTTTCTTTTGCAGCTCCATATCAATTGTTAAAATAAGGTCCTGCCCGCGTTCACCCTCAGACACTACTTCTGTATTAAGGATATTGCCACTTTTATCTTTGATATACTTTACTTTTTCTTTACTTCCACGTAAAACGTCCTCATATTGTTCTTCAATATAACTTGCCCCAATTCTATCATTCCGACTGTAATCCCGAGCTAAATAATAGTCTATTTTTTCAGCTGGCAGCCCTTGGGTGACATTCCCTAAAATGGTTTGAAAAGTAGTACCGTAATTATATTTCCGGTCCCAGTTTGTCATAATATCGATCCCAGGCAATTCACTTAAATGCTCACTTACTACCGCAAATTCCTTTTGGGAAACATGATCTTTGACAATATTTAAGGTTAAGTCGTAGCCACGGTCTAATTCACGTTTGATTTTAAAAACCTCAAGCTCCTCTGGAGAAAAAACTGATATATCCTCTTTTGTTATACGGCTAAGCTGTAATTTATACAGTTCATTATCCTTAAGTTCCTTGAATTCCTTTTCTGTATACTTTTCTTTCGCTTTTTCAGGAAATTTAATAAGCCAATAATCCTTTAAATCACGTTCATCTTTTTCTGAAATATCGTCGATAGGCATTTCAATATATTTTGCTAATTGAGTCGCAACTTCCAATCTTTCTTCATGTGAAGTACCTGGCATACGGGAATATACAATTGCATTTACCGGCTCATTATCAACAATTGTTCTCCACTTACGGTCATAAATTTTCCCGCGTGGTACCGGATTTTCAACAATGATATTTTCCGTTCTTTCCAGTTCCTTTCTATATTCCTCACCATTAACAATTTGAACGACTCCCAGCCGCAATATAACAATCGAAAATAGGAGAAAAACAGAAAAAAATAAAAAGTTCAAACGAAACGGTATATGGGATTTCTTTTTCTTTTTTGTATTATCATGATTCGCCATTTTAGTCATCCTTATCTTTTCTAGCCCTTATGAACATTTATATAGTGTACCATTAGAAAAACACGTAATTTGCCCATAATGGCAAATCACGATGTTTTACTTATACTATAATCCAAAATATAAAATTTATATAGTATAAAAAAATAACCTGCCTTCTATTCAAAGGCAAGGTTTTTGTATTTTTCTTTCGCTTCTTTACCATGGCAGCGATGACATACACCATGAAAAGTAAGACGATGATCTTTGATTTTAAAATTCCAATCTTTTTCAATTATTTTTTCAACTTCACCTAATAAATCCTCTTGAACTTCATCCACAGCACCGCATTCCATACAGACTAAGTGATGGTGGAAATGGGCAGCACCCTCTTTTCTTAAATCATAACGGGCAACTCCATCACCAAAATTGATTTTATCCACTATTTTTAACTCTGTAAGTAACTCCAACGTACGATATACTGTCGCTAATCCTATTTCAGGATATTTTTCTTTCACGAGGAGGTAAACATCTTCAGCACTTAGATGATCTTCTTCATGCTCTAATAGGACCCGAACGGTTGCTTCGCGTTGCGGTGTTAATTTATAACTTTGAGAATGCAGCTGTTTTTTTATTCTTTCTATTCTTTTTTCCATAGAAGATTCCATAGAAGACCCCTCCCTCGTTCTCAATTATCATTATAATCGAAAGACAAAAAGGGTGTCAAATTAGAATTATACTAAAATCAAGAACTTTAAATTAGTTTCTTTATTAAAATCATTCTAAATTAATTATAAATGACATCGATCACATTTTTCATAAGCACTGGAGAAACATAAGCTTCAAAAGAGGAGGCTATACTAATAATTAATAAAATTCCAGCCATTACAAAGGAATATCGAACAAAATAAGGGAAAATTGGTTCATTTACCTTTTTCACAAATTGTTTGCGTATCATCCTAATGGAAAATGATATAGCAGCTGTTGCGATAAAAATAAAGCCTGGAACTAAAATTAAATTTTGCGGCATGACTGAAACAAAGGACAATAAAAATCCGTACCAGCCCATTTGATTCACTAAAAAGCCAACAGTAAACCCAACGACAATTCCTTTTAAGAACAGTAAGATTAATATGATCGGCAGACCAATGATTGATAATCCCAAAATCCACATTAACCCGACGTATTTGGCATAGTGGATAAAGCTTTGTTTAAACATTAATGTGGCATTTGCAAATTCACCATGTGAAACTTGTCCGAAGAAACGATTCAAGTAATAATATAGATCTTCCTTTTGTGTATAGCCTAAACTGTTAACAATGATTGCTCCAAAAATAACTCCTATTAATAATAAGACAGTCGTAAATAAATAAATCGATGAATTTTCTCGAAAATGATTCATAATGACTGATTTTAATGTCCGATTCATAAAAATCCCCCTCAAAAAACGATAGGTAGAGCGAAATCTAGTTACGTATATTTCAGCTCTACTGTATTCTATGAGGTTTTGGAAATTCTATGACTCTATTTTTCGGGAGAATTTTTAGTCATTGTCTAGCTCCAGCGCCTATCGCCTAGCAAACTTCAGGTCTCCTCCCTACGATAAGTCAACTAAGAATTGCTAACGCAATTCAAGTTTCCTTTATCTCGAGACCGAAGACCCTCCAGTTTGTACGGCGATGAGCAAGGCGCTTATGCTTTTCCCACTTTTCCATAGCGTCCACCACCGCCCGCTGTTACAGATAACTTCCCTTTTCTTGCCTTCAAAATCATCTCAGCTATCCTTGAGCTTACGATTTTTTCCAGTTCTTCTTTAGGAACAAAATGAATGATATTCATTTCCGTCCCAAAATGGTCGCGTAGTTTTTCCAATGTTTTCGGACCAAGCTTCGGGATGAAATCCAAAGGGACTTGATGTATATAAGGAGGACGTCCTTCTACTTTTTCTCCCAAATGTCCTACCTCTTTTTCCTGTGCCACTTTTAGTTCAAGCAAACGTTCATAAACACCTTTTGTAATTCCTTTGTGTCCACAGGCTGGACAGCATTCCCGGTTCTCCTCTAATCGTGTCTGGCATTTCGCACATGTCGTTCGGTGATACTTACCGAGCCTAGGGTCTAGTCCGTAATTGGCTATAATTTTCCGGTCCTGTTTATTTAGAAGAGCTAGCTTTAATTCAGCAAAAGTAGGGCGCTCCATTCCGATAGCTTGATATTCTCTAGCAATTTTCCCTAATGAATGGGCGTCAGAATTGGATAAAAACGTAAATTGATGGAGTTCCATTAGTTGGTCGGCCATTTCCGTATTGGAACTAAGTCCGAGTTCCACCGCATCGATCAACTTCGGATCTAATATTTCCGTAAGTGATACATTTACACCCACACCATAAAGGCTTTTGAACGGTGTAAAAACATGGGCAGGTATAAACAGTCCACCTAACTCCTTCACTTTCTCTTGAAGATTCCGCCCTGTTTCATAAATGCGTTGTGTACTTAGTGTGATGTTCTTCATCCGTTCTTGTAGCCAACCACTAAAGGTCTCCATAATCGCTAAGGTCGGGAAAAACGCTAACACATGAATCGGTCCATGGCATGTTTCATCATAAACTTCAATTTCAGACCCTAGAATTAATGTAACGTTAGAGAAACGAAGGCCGCCACCTTCCTGTTCAACTACTTTTCCTTCCTCAATTAAAGCTTTTAACTCCTGTATAACCTCCGGAACATGACAATCAATCACACCAATCATATCCATTCCTTTTATAAATGAGGCTTCATATAAGATATTTTCGATTGTTAAGGTTTTGGCCCCTGTAATTTTTACAGGACGTCCGGTTTTTGTCCGCCCTATATGGATATGAAGATCTACGAAAAATTGGTTCATAACAATCCCTGACATTGCTTCAACTGTAAATATTGAACAGCATAAACAGTCTTCGCGTCATAGATTTTATTCTCTTCTATTAATTTCCCGGCCTCTTCAAGAGTAACTTCTAGTAAATCCAAGAACTCATCCTCGTCCAAGCCTGCGGAATTTTCTAGTTTTTCTAACTGGTCTGTATAGTAAACATGGACAATTTCATCTGCAAAACCTGGAGAAGTATAAAATGATTGGAGATGTTTAATAGAGTCCGACTTAAAACCCGTTTCTTCCTCTAATTCCCGCTTAACACAGTCAAAGGGCTTTTCTCCAGGCTCAAGCTTCCCAGCAGGAATTTCATAAATAATCCTATCTAGGGGTTTTCGATATTGGCGAACTAGCAGCAGTTTTTTTTCATCTGTTAACGCAATAACGGCAACAGCTCCAGGATGCCTTACGATTTCTCGTTTACTCGTATTCCCATTAGGGAGCTCAACTTCGTCCAAGCTTACTTTAATAATTTTCCCATTATAAATTTCAGTAGATGATAATGTTTTTTCTCTTAAATGATCCATATTTTTTTGCAACTCCTTGTTCTACTTCTCATCAATCTATCATAAAGTCTACCATACCAAAAGAAAAGCGAAAGCGCCCGTTCAGCGACGTAAGGACTGGAGCACATCGACTGAGATATAGGAAACACGAATCGTATAGCGATTCGATGTTGACTTATCGTAGGGAGGTGGGCGAAGTCCACTAGTCGCTGGGTGCTGTAGCTAGTCAGTGAAAAGGAGACTTGATTTAGATGAAGATTTATGTCCAAAATAATAGCTTTAAAATGGTAGGGAAAGTAAAAGAAATTCGAGCTATGCTGAAAGAGTATCGCCAACATTTTACTACAGTAAATGAATTGATTGAAAACAATAATCATACATATACGATCGTTTCTACTTCTACCAATAAGATGCCAAAACGGTCACAATATTATTTACTGTTTCCCAAAAAAAAATAAAAAACTGCCATTAAGACAGTTTTCTTTTATTACTCAATTTTCTTTTTAAATTTCAATGTGGCCAGTAAACAGATGAGGAAGGCAAATACGGAAAGAATCACTGTTTCCTGCCATAAGGTGGCTAATGTACTTTCTTTTAAGAAAATCCCGCGTAATATTTCTAAAAAATAAGTTAACGGGATCATCCCGCCAATCCACTGTATGAAAACGGGCATTGTCTCACGTGGGAACATAAAACCAGATAACAAAACACTCGGCAATATAAAGGCAAATGACATTTGCATCGCCTGAAGCTGTGTCTTGGCAACGGTAGAAATCAACATTCCCACGGCCAATGTTGTTATCAAAAATAAAAAACTAAGGGCGATTAATAAGGTAATGCTGCCTTTCACCGGTACCCCAAACCAACCGACACCCGTTACTAATACGATTGTAAACGAAAAGATGCCAATAAAAACATAGGGAAGAAGTTTTCCAAGCATTAATTCGATCGGCCTGATAGGTGTTACAACAAGCTGTTCCATCGTTCCTCTTTCTTTTTCACGGACAAGAGCAAAGGCGGTTAAAATAGCCGTCACATTTTGCATAATTAAGCCAATAAGAGCCGGGATATTAAAAATCAAACTTTCCATATTGGGGTTATATAACACCCTTGGTAATATTTCGATCGGCTGTTCAATATTACTAAGTCCCCTTTTTGCCATTAATTGCTCTTGAATCGCCAGTGATTCATGCTGGGTTATGAGCTGAGCATTGCTTAAAGCAATCCTTGCGGCATTGGGATCTGTACCATCAATCAACAATTGAACAGAAGTGGTATCATGTCTGTCTAACTTGGAACTATAATCCGGTGGGATCACAATTCCTGTTTTTGCTTTTCCATCATCAATTAATGCTTGAACCTCATCACCGCTGTAGACAATCCAATCTATATCAAAATACTGAGTATTTGCAAAGCTTTGAACTAAATCGCGGCTCGCTTCACTATTGTCTTGGTCCCAAACAACAGTCGGCAAATGATCAATATCCGTATTGACCGCATAGCCAAATAACAAGAGCATCATTAAAGGCATTGCAATGGCAATGGCTAAGCTAGGAGGGTCACGGCGAATTTGGATAAATTCTTTTATAAAGATCGAACGAAATCTTAAAAAAGAAAAAGTCGTATTCAGCTTACGTTCTTTTCTCTCATCCATTGCTTTCACTTCCAGACTCGGCATTCGTCACAAATTGAATAAAAACATCCTCCAAATTATCTACATGACATTGTTTTTTCAGTTCCTCGGGTGTGCCATTTCCAAGTAATCGTCCAAAAAATATAAAGCTTATATAATCGCAGGTTTCTGCTTCATCCATATAATGGGTGCTGACTAATATCGTAATTCCTTGTTCTGAAAGCCGGTGAATAACATCCCAGAAAATCCGTCTTGAAACTGGGTCAACCCCCGCTGTTGGTTCATCCAATATCAACACTTCCGGTTCATGGAGCAGGGCACAGGACAAAGCCAAGCGCTGCTTCCAACCTCCAGATAACTTCCCGGCCAATTGCTTTTCTCTTCCTGTTAAGCCTGCCATTTCGATCAACTCTTTTTTTCGGTTAAGCGCTTTTGACGGGTCCAACCCGTATATACCCGCATAAAAGTCAAGATTTTCAGATACGGTCAGTTCTTCATATAAACTGAACTTCTGTGACATATAGCCAATATGGTGTTTTATTTTTTCAGAATCCTTTCGAATATCATACCCTAAAACGGTTCCACTTCCGGATGTTGGATCCATCAGACCACAAAGCATTCGAATCGTAGTTGATTTACCAGATCCATTCGGTCCTAAAAAGCCGTAGATTGAACCCTTCGGAATACTCATTGAAATATTATCAACAGCAACTAAATTTCCAAATTTTTTCGTTAAGTTTTCACAAGTAATCGCCATTATCATTTTTCCGTCTCCTTCTCAAGGAAACGTATATCTGCCGGCATACCCGATTTTAACTCTTGGAATCCTTCTGTTGGCTCTACAATGACTTCAAATACCATTTTTGTTCTTTCCTCTGGTGTTTGTACATTTTTAGGTGTAAATTCAGCCTGACTTGAAATATACGTAATTTTTCCCTTAAAAGCTTTGTCCGGGTATGCATCGACGAAAATTTCAGCCTTGCCGTCAAGCTCGACTTCATTCAATTTAGTTTCGGGAACATAAACCTTGACCTTAAGTTTGTTTTGATCCAACATTGTATACATTTGAAAATTCGCCGTGACAATTTCACCTGCTGAAATATTTCTTCTTAAGACAATGCCATCGATTGGTGCTGTAACGTTTGTTTTATCAAGTTGAATTTGAATTTGCTCTTGTTTTGCTTTCGCTTGGTCGAGTTGGCTGGCCAATTTTAAAATTGTATGGGTTGTCGCCCCTTCCTGTTGAAGGCTGAGCTGAGCCTGTTGCATTTTACTATTGGCTTCTAGTTCTTTAATTTGATTGTCGTACGTGCTTTTGTCCTTCTTTGCCATTTCATATAAAGATTCTACTTCTTCTAGCTTTGCTTTCAGTTGATTGACAGATGCTGTAGCTTTATTTAGCTGCTCCTCGTACCCGTTTACTTCGTTTTCAGAAGCCGCCCCATTTTTATATAATTCTTCGATTTTTTTCAACTGATCTTTATAAAACAATGCACTTTCCTCTGCAGATTCAAGCTGTGCCTTTATTCCATCTATACTCGCTTTTCTTTGAATTAATAAATCATTTAATTTTGATCGTTGTATATTTACGTTATCAATCTTTACATCGTTTTGCTCAAGCAATGATAATGTTTTTTTAATTTCTTGATTACGAGTACCCGCTTTAACCTCGTCTAGTGCTGCTTTTGCCGCCTGAACACCTGCCTTTGCTTCCTTCATTTGCGCTCTTATAAGCCGGTCATCGATTTGAACCAATGGTTGACCTTTGGAAACTATATCGCCCTCATCCGCTAAAAAAGCTTGTACAGGTCCCGTTACTTCAGCTAAAATTGGGATTTCTTCTCCCTCAATTGTGCCGGAATACAACTTTTCCTCATTGGCAGAACAAGCCGTTATTAAAATAAATAAAGATATAATAACAATAATAAAAGGTATTTTTCTCATTTTTTCGTAAGGCTCCCTTCAATAAAAAGTGCTACCTACCCATAACAGTAGTGTAGCACTTCGCCTTAAAAGGAAACATGATTTTTTTACATATATAATCCTGCTAAGAAAATTCCAAGCGTCTCCTCATATATCTCATTGAATTGAGAAATTGGAAGTGGGTTTACACCAGTCCCTAGTTCAACGGTATATCCTGGTCTGCGCCAATCCTGGATAAACCAATCCTTATAGCCGGCATAACTATCAACGGTCTGCACTGGGGTATATCCACTTACTCTTGCAAATTCATTGACAATCGTCTGTGCTTCAGGAGGCTCCAAGTTTTCAAAGCCCCAGTATATAACTTCCCCCTGGGTATGGAAGGCTAATACACGGTTAAAGTCCTTCCTTCGTGTCAATTCTGCCATTGCAATTGATTCCGGCTCTGATAATGGTTTGTCTCCTGGATAATCCCTTGGCGCAGGCGCTTGTTCCCGTCTTTCCTTTTCAATCTCCCATTTGGCCGGAAATTGGTCATTTAAATCGACACCACGAATATTAGCTTTCCATCCGGAAAAGTTACGGCTTCCTTTGTTTATCTCAACAACCCTGCTTCTCCAAGGCTCCTCACTGGGCGGTCCATTTAACACCAAATTTACGCCATCCGGATTCACCATTGGTACTATGGAGAGAGAAACCTGCTGATAATACGGAAGCATATATAAACCGCGGACCTGTGTTCCATTTGTCAATGCTAATAAGTAATCATTTAAAAACTTCATAACTACAGGAGTTGTAATCCACTCATTCGCATGAAATGAAGCATTATAATGAACCTTCTTATTTCCTCCACCGATGTTAACTTCAGGAATGGGCCGGTTAAGTACTGTATTACCGATGGACGGGATGGTGATAAAAGGATAAATGCTTTTCAAACGTATGAGGTTTTCCATCATTAGATCATAAGTGTAATTTTGTCTCCCTTCGACTACCCTCCAAATAATTCGTAACGGTACTCGTATCGTTTGGCCAATTCGAAGCGCCCCGGGGTTTATATTCGGATTTACTAATAATAGGCTTTCTAATGGTAAATTACGACTCTGGGCAATAGCCCATAATGTATCTCCAGCTCTTATTACATAATTTGTAACGACAAATCCGGGAATTTTTATCTTTTGACCAATGCGAAGTTGATTAGCGGGAATTTCACGGTTGGAATCGAGAATAAGTTGGAGAGGTAGCTGGAACAATTGACTGTAATGCCAATAAGAGTCACCTTGTCTTACAACTATGTCCATCAAATACACACCCTCTCTTTTTTCGTAATCATTCAATATACATTTCTATGAGTGTTGCTAAACCAATATTCGAAAACTGTGTTTTAATGGTTTTAAAAAAAAATTAATGGACATAATAAGAAGGCAGTGTATTCTTTGCACTATTTATTTCTTACAATTTAGGAGGCAACAAACAAATGGAACATGGTAAAGTAAAATGGTTTAACAGTGAAAAAGGCTTCGGATTTATAGAACGTGAAGGTGGCGAGGATGTATTCGTTCACTTTTCTGCTATACAAGGTGAAGGCGTTAAAACATTGGATGAAGGTCAAGAAGTAACGTTCGGGATTGAAAACGGACAACGCGGTCCGTAAGCAACAAACGTTCAAAAAGTGTAATACCCCTATAAATAATGGCTGTCTCAAATGTATGGAAATTTTGAGGCAGCTTTTTTATGCATTCTTGGGTACTTTTAATTTTACATTAAAAATTATTTGATTTAAAATATTAATTAATAACAATTATAAATAATAAAATAGGAGGTATTTTAGTATGTATGATATTA
>JAENZK010000106.1 GCA_016841285.1 Guptibacillus hwajinpoensis
CAGAGTTTCATTTTGTAATGCATAGAGAACAGGTAAGGTTATATTCCCTTGCTGTAAATCGCTTCCAGCAGGTTTTCCTAATTCTTTCTCAGTCCCCGTGAAATCCAAGATATCATCTGTTATTTGAAAGGCCATTCCAACATTATATCCAAAGCGATACAATTGCCTTTGAATCTGTATAGGTGCTTCAGATACAATCGCACCAAGCTCGCAACTGACTGCGATGAGAATAGCGGTTTTTCGCTTAATTCTTCTAAAATATGTACGAAGATTTTGGTCCCAGTTATACTTATCTTTAATTTGTTCAATTTCACCAATGACAAGCTCTACCATTGTTTTCGATAAAACCTGATGAGCTTCAATCTTGTTAATATTCGTCATTAATTCAACGGCTCTTGCGAAGATATAATCGCCTGTATACATAGCAATTCGATTATCCCATTTTGCCTTTACCGTGAGGCCTCCCCTACGCAGTTCAGCATTGTCGATGACATCATCATGAACTAAGGAAGCGGTATGTATTAATTCCAGGGCTACAGCTACATTTTTTATTTCGTCTATATTATAATTCCCAAATTTTCCAGACAATAAAACAAAGACTGGTCGAATTCTTTTCCCACCAGCCTGTAATAAATGCATAGAGGCTTCTTTCAGCACTGGATGTTCAGCCTGAATTGTCTCTTCCAATGCTTTTTCAATTATATCTAAATCAGAACTAATAAATGTGTAGAGCCTTTTAAGTTTCATTTATTTCACCTTAATCAACAGCTTATTTAGAAATGGGTTTAAAGCCTAAATGCATTGCAGCTACGCCACCAGTATAGGCCTTCACTTTGATATTTTCGAGCCCAGCCTGTTCAAACATTTGCGCTAATTCTTTGCTGCCCGGAAAGTCTTTGGCAGACTCTTGCAGCCAAGAGTACTCCTTATAGCTTTTAGCAAATAGTTTACCTAAGAAGGGCATTATATATTGGAAATACAAATAATAAATTTGTCTGAATCCAAACATGGTTGGCTGCGAGGTTTCAAGACATACAACCTTTCCACCAGGTTTCACAACTCGACACATTTCGCGCAATACCTGCAAATAGTCCGGTACGTTTCGCAATCCAAAGCCGATCGTAGCATAATCAAATGTATTATCCGCAAAAGGTAATTCCATTGCGTTTCCATGAATAAGTTCTGTATTTTCGAGCTGAAGTTTGGCAACCTTTTGTTCTCCAATTTTCAGCATATTTCTACTAAAATCAAGACCAACAACTTTTCCTTTTGGACCAACGGCATGCGATAACGCTACCGTCCAATCAGCTGTTCCACAACAAACATCAAGGGCTGCTGAACCGGGTCTGACGTTCATCTTTTTCATAGTATCTTTACGCCAAGCTTTATGACGTTGAAAACTAATAATAGAATTCATAACATCATATTTTTCTGAGATATTTTCAAATACGTTGTGGACACGTTCTTCCTTTGAATAACCCACTCTTCACCCTTCTTTCACAGCTTTTTCCATTACAACATCGATATCGTTAAGGAAACTTTTTATTTTTTCACTAAGTAACCGATAAGTTTCGGAATGATTTTGCAGGAATGCTTCAATATAGTGAATTGATGTTATGATTTGATTATCGACTAAAATGAGTGCTTGATTTCGATCAATTCTTTTTGACAATCCTCGTGTTTTTTCTTGAACTGTATAGATTCCGTCAAAAAAAGCTGAAAAACCACTGGATAAGAAGTTTCTTTTTTCCTGATTTAACTTGTTTATTAATAATAATTGTTTAGAAAGTTCCATCATGTCTCTATTGCCAACATATTGTGCTATCTTTTGTACCAAGAGAGATTCAATCATTCCAACACTGTCTATAAAATCTGCTATATTTTTTTGATCTCTCTGATAGACAGCAACTTTGTATTCATTGATCTCTTTGATAGCAATTGATAATGATTCTAACATTGGAATATCATCAATCAGTGCTAATAAATAATAATAGAGACCACTATAATAATCTCCACCGAGTACCGTTAATTGACGTTGTTTCATAAATGGATTATCTTCTTCAATTCGATCGATTCCTACGAGTTCATGGGTATCCAATGCTATTTGAATAAGCATTGTGGCAGTAATAGATTGTTGTATTTTGTCGGATGATAATTCAGATTGTTTTAAAATACTATACAATAATATCAATTTCTGTTCATCTATAACAGGGACATTAATAAACTTCATTAAATAAGGATGTTTGGCCCGTTCGTCTATGTCCGCTTTAATCTGTTTTATTTCATCATAGATGTCTTTCACGCTCATCACCCTTGTCTTTCTAAAATGAGAAGTACTAGTCTTCTCTTTTTTAAACCTCGGTATCCATTTCACCATGTGCTGTTTGAATAACGGCTTTCCCGCGAATTTTTATCGCAGATGTATGCTCTGTAAACTGAGCGATCATAACTTCACCTTTATCCAATTTCTCAGAATGGTGGAATTTTGTGTCTGTTCCACGTGTAAGACCAATTACTGTAACTCCATCACTTTTTGCTTTGATTACAATAAAATCATTATTTGTAGAAGATTGACTTTTCATTTGCAAATCCTCCTAAATTCCTATCCATATCTCATAATAATATCTCATTCACTACCTTGTATTGTCAATCCAAAATTAGCAACAGTTTCTTATTCTTTTATTAAAGATAGTACTTCTGCCCTTGCTGCTGCATCCTTTTCAAATATCCCTCTTACAGCAGATGTAACTGTTTTTGATCCTGGTTTTTTTACTCCCCGCATCGTCATACACATATGTTCAGCCTCTACAACCACCATTACACCGTATGGCGTAAGCTTATCTACAATGGCATCCGCGACTGTGGTAGTAATCCGTTCTTGAAGCTGTGGTCTCCCGGCAACCGCTTCAACTGAACGAGCTAATTTACTTAAACCTACTACTTTCCCGCCTTTAGGTATGTACGCAACATGGGCTTTTCCAAAGAAAGGAACTAGGTGATGCTCGCACATCGAATAAAAAGGAATATCCTTTACCAGTACTAATTCTTCATGGTTCTCACTAAAAATTGTATCAAAGTATTCCTTTGGATCTTTTTCAAGTCCAGCAAATACCTCCGCATACATTTTAGCCACTCTTTTCGGTGTATCTAATAGTCCTTCCCTATTCGGATCTTCTCCAACTGCTTCTAGTATTAAACGAACTGCATGTTCTATTTGTTCATGGTTTATGTTCACTTTTGTGTCCTCCTAATGACATACCACCATTTTTATTGGGTTTTATAGATGATAGTTTATCCCGAACCTTAATTATACTATTCCTAATCAGCAAAAAGAAGGGTCGCACAACAATTGTGCGACCCTTTAAAAGCCCATATGTATAATTACTTAACAGCGTCTTTAAGGGCTTTACCTGGTTTGAAAGCAGGTACTTTACTTGCTGGGATTTCAATTTCATCGCCTGTTTGTGGATTGCGTCCTTTACGTGCTGCACGCTCACGTACTTCAAAGTTTCCAAATCCGATTAATTGAACCTTATCACCTTGTTGTAGTGCGCCCAAAATAGCGTCAAAAACAGCATCAACAGCTTTAGTAGCATCTTTCTTTGATAACTCAGTACCTTCAGCTACCGCATTAATTAAATCTGTTTTGTTCATGCCATTCACCTCCTCCCAAATAAAAGGTATAGGTAATACTTTCTTAAAAATAGATTACCTGAGTTGTAAATTCCATTTCAATAAAGAAAAGAAAACTATCATGACTACTATTTTAAATAGTTTTTGATAGAAATAAATAGCTGTTATTATCTTTGTTAACAGTATTACCAGATTCTATACATATTAACAACTATTTATTACCAAGCTAATATTAACCGACAATTGAAGATAATTCAATATTTTTCAGTAGTTTTTCATATAATTATGGTAAATTTGCGAAATCCACAATACCTATAGTAGGAAAATAATATCATAATGATTATTTATTGACAATAAAAAAAAGCCAATTAAATTGGCTTTTTTATTATAATATAATGGCTATTAGCCCGCCGGAACCCTCATTAATGATTCTTTCCAACGTTTCTTTAAGCTTATAGCGTGCGTTTTCTGGCATTAAAGATAATTTCGCCTGGATTCCTTCTCTAACAATTGAACTTAAGGAACGACCGAAAATATCAGAATTCCAAATTGAAAGCGGGTCATCCTCAAAATCTTGCATTAAATAGCGGACAAGCTCTTCGCTTTGCTTCTCAGTTCCGATAATTGGAGCAAATTCAGACTCAACATCTACCTTCACCATATGAATAGATGGCGCCACCGCCTTCAAACGGACACCAAATCTAGAACCTTGGCGAATAATTTCAGGCTCGTCAAGGCTCATATCCTGCAAGGAAGGAGCTGCGATACCATACCCTGTTTGTTTAACCATCTTTAATGCATCAGCAACCTGGTCATACTCAGATTTAGCATGGGCAAATTCTTGCATGAGCTGTAAGAGATGGTCTTTTCCTCTGATTTCGACACCAACAACCTCTTTTAGGATTTGATCATACAAATCATCAGGAGCATATAAATCGATTTCAGCAATTCCTTGGCCCATTTCAATCCCTGCCAAACTTGCCTGATCGATAAAATCATATTCACCAAAATGACCGACAACACGATCAACATCTCTTAAACGCTTGATATCCTTCACGGTATCTTTAACTGCTTCTTGATAGCTTTGGCGGAGCCAATGATCCTCTTTCAAAACCATTACCCAGCTAGGTAAATTAACATTCACCTCTAAAACTGGGAATTCATATAATGTTTCACGTAGAACATTGATGACATCTTGTTCACGCATACTTTCTACACTCATTGCTAGTACTGGGATATCGTATTTTTCGTTCAATTCTTGTCTTAAACTCTCTGTATTTGGATGATGTGGGTGAACCGTGTTTATAATCATAATAAACGGTTTCCCAACCTCCTTAAGCTCCGCAATAACACGTTCTTCGGAATCAATATAATCTGAGCGCGGAATTTCACCAATTGATCCATCAGTTGTGATCACAACACCAAGTGTTGAGTGTTCTTGAATTACCTTCCTTGTTCCAATTTCAGCCGCTTCATGAAATGGAATTGGTTCCTCATACCAAGGTGTATTAATCATTCTTGGGCCATTTTCATCCTCATAGCCTTTTGCACCAGGCACAGTATAACCCACGCAATCAACTAATCTAATATTAACCTCTAATCCCTCATCAACAGCCACTGCCACAGCTTGATTCGGAACGAATTTTGGTTCAGTTGTCATAATTGTACGGCCTGCAGCACTTTGCGGCAGTTCATCCTGTGCACGAACCTTATCTGCTTCATTCTTGATACTAGGTAAAACTACTAATTCCATGAATTT
The DNA here is from genome assembly GCA_016841285.1 of Guptibacillus hwajinpoensis. Classification (GTDB taxonomy): domain Bacteria; phylum Bacillota; class Bacilli; order Bacillales; family Bacillaceae_J; genus Schinkia. Next base: position 5,393 of record JAENZK010000106.1, read on the forward strand.
CTTAATAAAGGTAGACTTCCCAGTTCTAACTGCACCTACGACTCCAAGGTAAATATCGCCGCCCGTGCGTTCTGCAATATCCTTAAAAATATCTACTTTTTCCATTTGAACCCCTCCCGCTCTTTGGTTCTGGGTACCATACTATGTTAGACAGTATTAATGTATGATGTTGTCCCAATTAATTATGACCAAAAATAAAATTTTATGAATTTTTATTAAAGAAAGAAGAACTGGATCATCAAAAAAAAACCTGCTCTATAAAAAAGTATTAAATAAGAGCAGGGTTCATGACTAATTTTCTGTTATTCTTTTAAAAAAATTGGGTCATTATTTTTAACTGTATAGGGAACGGAAAAAGCAGGAACAAAATCATAATTTTCGACCAATAAATAACGGATATCGTCACCCGTTTTATAGTTGTGTTTGAATTTTGTCAAAGCATCATACAAATCAGGGCTGTAATCAATCAATACTTCACCCTTCGTATCTATGAATAATGATAAATTTTTTCCGGTGAAAGGACTTACGACAAACGGTGGTGTATTATCGTAACCTAATTTGTCATAATCAAGTGAATAATAGCCTTTTTCTTGATCTATTGGTTCCTTATAGGGTGGATAACCATTTCTTTCAGCAAAAAATTTAATGCGAAGTTTTAAATCACGAATGGCATCAACCATCGTTAAATCTATTAATTTTACAGTTGGATTTTTTTCGACATCCACTAATACATATTGAAAAATCCCACCGCTTTCAAATGCGCTACCTGGAGGTTCAGCAATAAAGCGAGGACTTATTTTTTTAAAATCAATTAAATACTTTTGGAAAATCGGGGTTTCATTTTCTTTTGTTTTTATAGGAAGCATACCACCTTCTGCTTCTTGAAACTGATCAACCGCACTTTGGACCGTTGCGATTTGATCCTTATATGGAACACGATTTTGTGCCAATCTATCTTCCGGATAGAGACAACCCGAAAGGAACGATATCATCATAAATAAACTCGAAAACAATAAAAATTTCTTAAGCAATGAAAGTCCTCCTTAATCGGCAACCGGGCCGCTAAATACAACAAAAAAGATGATGATACCAGCTAAAACCATTAATATATAAGCAATGACAGCTGTAATCATTTTAAAGAAACCTTTTAACTTGTATCGACTTAAATAAATTAAAACAACAGATAAAAACATAAAACCAATACCGAAAAATGATATGTACATTTTTAACATCCCTGGGGTCATTGTCAATCGCTCCTTTTCAAATCGGAGATATTATACCATACCTTGTCCAATGCGTCCTAAGGAAAATTTAGAAAAACACGTAATTTGCCCATAAATGGCAAATTACGATGTCTTTTCTTATACTATAATCCATAAAATTTTATACTTTCCAATAGTATAAAAAAAAGCTAAAGCACGGGGCAATGCTTTAGCAATTTTTGACTAAAATATTCCTTTAAATCACAGCTCAACAAATGTGATACACTTTATACTATGCAAAATAGTGATTGACGCCTCCTAAAAGTGCCTATCCTTTTCTTATTTTTTATCCGTTATATCACCAAGATGGCGAAAGTCTAATATCCCATTATGATTAATGATTGAATCTACAATCGAATCTTCAATATCCTCGTTCACAGGTACATTTGCAAGAGATGATAACTGCCTTACAAGATACCGAATCGTTTCTTCATCCTTGAAATTTGCATCCTTCACTGAATCAGCTACAGATAAAAGATCTTCAGATTTTATTTTTGTTTTACTTTCTATTTTTTCGAACAACTCTTTATGAATGAATTCGTCCACTATAGAATCCTCCTTGTCGATAGCACTCAAATTACTATATGCAAGGAGTACAAAATGGGTGTTTACCCTATAACTTTTTAGAATTCAGATAAAGGTCTTCCATTTCATGGGTTTTACCTCTCCCCATTAAACCTTCAACTGCCTCCTTTGGTGGACAGTTGTTAAAAAGAATATTGTAAATTGCATTCGTGATCGGCATCTCAATATTTTCCTTCTTAGCAAGCTGATAGGCTGCTTTTGTCGTCCTGACACCTTCTACGACCATTCCCATATTATTTAAGACCTCATCAAGATTATGGCCTTTTCCGAGTAGGTTTCCAGCCCGCCAATTACGGCTATGTACACTTGTACATGTAACAATGAGATCACCAATTCCAGCTAATCCGGCAAACGTTAATGGGTTTGCCCCCATTTTCATTCCAAGTCGTGATATTTCTGCTAAGCCTCGTGTAATTAAAGCCGCCTTAGCATTGTCACCAAACCCCAAACCATCAGAAATGCCTGCACCAAGGGCAATAATATTCTTTAAGGCCCCACCAATTTCAACGCCAATAATATCAGGATTTGTGTAGACTCTAAAATGTTGATTAATAAACAAGTCCTGAATTTTTTCCGCTGCTTCCATATTTATTGAGGATGCCGTTACCGTTGTCGGTTGCCTTCTGCTCACTTCTTCCGCATGGGAAGGCCCAGATAGCACGACAACATCCTGTAATAAATGACCTGGAACTTCTTCCATGATCATCTCTGAAATTCGCTTTAATGTATCAGGTTCGATTCCTTTACTAACATGGCAAATTAAAACCTTATCAGTTAAAAGAGTTACTAAATTTCTTAAAACTTCTCGTATTGCTTTTGTTGGAACTGCCAAAATAATTGTTTCGATATCTTTTATTGCTGCCTTCAAATCAAAATAGCCGACAATGGAAGTTGGCAGTTCTACCTCTGGTAGATATTTTTCATTTGTATGTTTAAAATTAATTTCATTGATCTGATTCTCTCGATGCCCCCAAATCCTTACTTCATGCCCGTTATCAGCAAGAACAATCGCTAATGCTGTCCCCCAGCTTCCAGCACCGATAACAGTACATCTCCCCATATAACCAGCTCCTTAATGCAATTTTAAACTTCTAAGTTTATTCTGCTGAATAAAACCTAATTTCTTGCTCGTGCAATAATTTTTATTGGTGTTCCTGTAAATTCAAACGCCTCACGAATTCTATTTTCTAAAAAGCGAGCATATGAAAAATGCAATAATTCAGGATCATTAACAAAGATTACAAATGTAGGTGGTTTTACTGCTACTTGGGTAGCATAATATATTTTTAATCTTGTGCCACGATCAGTTGGTGTTGGATTCATCGCCACCGCATCCATAATAACATCATTCAAAATATTCGTTTGAACACGCATATTGTGGCTATCTGATGCTAAATTAATCATTGGTAACAGCGTATGGATTCGCTTTTTTGTTTTAGCTGATAGGAATACAATCGGCGCATAGTCCAAAAATTGAAAATGGTCGCGGATATTTTGTTCAAACTCTTTCATCGTTTTCTCATCTTTTTCTACAGCATCCCATTTGTTAACGACTATAACGACCGCACGACCAGCTTCATGAGCATAGCCAGCAATTTTTTTATCCTGCTCAATTATTCCTTTTTCACCATCTAAAACAACTAAAACAACATCTGATCGTTCAATAGCTCTTAAAGCACGTAATACACTATACTTTTCTAAATTTTCGTAGACCTTTCCTCTTTTTCTCATTCCTGCCGTATCGATGATGACATATTCCTGGCCTTCGCGTGTCAGTTTTGTATCAATAGCATCTCTTGTTGTTCCTTCAATATCGCTTACAATTACTCGATCCTCACCCAAAATAGCATTTACTAGTGAAGATTTCCCAACATTCGGTCTTCCAATTAAACAAAATTGAATAACTGAATCATCATACTCTTCGTCATTACTTTTAGGGAAATGTTTAACGACTTCATCCAATAAATCTCCTAATCCTAATCCGTGTGATCCAGAAATCGGAAACGGTTCCCCGAAGCCTAATGAATAAAACTCATAAATTTGGTCTCTCATTTCGTAGTTATCAACTTTGTTCACGGCTAAAACGATCGGTTTTTGGGATCGGAATAATAGCTTGGCAACCTCTTCATCAGCCGCCGTAATCCCTTCCCGACCATTTACCATAAAAACAATGACATCCGCTTCCTCAATAGCTATTTCAGCTTGCTGTCTCATTTGAACTAATAAGGGCTCATCCCCAACTTCAATACCGCCTGTATCAATGATATTAAACGTTACATTCAGCCATTCTCCAGAACTATAAATGCGGTCTCTCGTTACTCCTGGAACATCCTCTACAATCGATATTCTTTCTCCGACAATACGATTAAAAATCGTTGACTTGCCAACGTTAGGACGACCGACGATTGCAACTACTGGTTTTACCATATAAATCTTCCTTTCTAACTCATTACGTATAAAAACCCTTCTATGTTAAGAAGGGAAAAAATATTACCGTATTAACTAAATAATACTACCAGATAAACACATTTCAAACAACCTTTTCACCAAATGCTAATGTTTTACAATTATATATAATTCATCTGTTAAACGGTGGGCAATTCCATCCAAAATTGCCTCTAAGTTAGCTGCAACAATTTCCATCTCCTCATTGTTTTCGCAAGGAAAAATTGCTGTTGCACCAGCAGCTTTATTTGGATTTGTAGTAATAATCGCCAATATATATTTTTCTAAATTCATGACCGTTCCCGTCCCTTCTTATGAGCTTTTGATTCAGTTGGCATTCTGATCGCATTTTCTAATACAGGGACTTGTCCTATTACAGTAATTGCTTTTTCAATATCGTTATTCTGTGGTAATATAAACACACCAATCCGACCATCATCAAGGTCCCTTTTAGCAAGGGGAACTAGCGCTGGTGTTCCGGAGTCGCGGAACACACCTAACGCAACAGACACATCATGCAATATAGCTTGACGTTGACCAAGGTTTGCAATCGTTGAGCGTACATTAAAATCTTTCGGTTTTAAGATAAAGCCCATCCCATACTTCAATATTTCTTCCTGCCTGGCCGGTAATCCAATATTCATAATATAGATGTTATCTATATAAAGACCTGCACCGTCAAAGCGGAGTTCATGGTGTTCAATGTCAACAATTTCACTTAGTTTGCTCCCTGCCATTAATTTTTTCGAAATGAGTAAGCAAACAAACCCTGCTATGATTCCAGCCCACCATCCGATTACGATGTAGGCAAGTGTTGTTATAAAGGAGGTAAAAATTACAAGATAATTGCGACCTTCAAACGCAACAGCAATCCCCTCAATATACGTCTTACCCCTTGGCACAAGTTCAAATTCATCAAGCCCAGTTAGTGTATTCCGTTCCATGTTGCGTACTTCACGGAATTGGGAGGCAGCGAGCGTTAAAAAGGTAATCGCCGTAAACTCCTGCTCCATGATTGATGGAATCGCGACAGTCCCTAGCGCGGCAGCAATGAAGCCTAATGCAATATGAATCACTTTTCCATGAAGATAGGTTGGATATTGGCGGTAATCTGTTCTTAACATATAAAGCCTTGTAAGAGTTCCAATAATCACACCAAAAAGAATTGGATATGTATACTCGTTCACCTTTGAACCCTCCTTGCTTTCCCTTTCTGAATATTTGCTTCAAAGGATTGCGCAATTTTTTCAAATGAATTCCAAATTAAAATAAACAGGGTCATAAAAGCAAGCGCATCTAAAAATACAAAATTACCAATTTGTATTTCACGGAAAAACTTTATTAATATCATGGAATACAATAATTCTCCGTTAGCCACACCTATTAAAGCAACGGAAAGACGATGATAAGGATCCTTCACTAACATTAAAATTAAATAAAGAATAACAAAAGAGAGCATCCATTTTCGGTCAAAAATAAGCCAAATCGGATCGAATAACTCAAATAGGTGAAAACAGACGTAACCAATCGAAATAATAAGTGAACAAATAAGGTAATAATATAACAAGACCCCCTTTGTCATTGCCATAAATACTAAGGAAAAAAAGAATAAAAGGACAAATGGAGCATGAATGGCATACCCAGATATATGGTAAGTATGATTACTAACAATAATCATTAATAAGATAAAGAAGGATAATGCTGTTCTCTCCTTACTTTTTTTCATAAAGAAGGTTGTAATAACCCAACCAATCCAGCTAAACCAATAAAAATAAATTCCCTCCACAAAAATCACCACCACTAACCATTATGACTCAAATGAAGGAATTTCATTCTTTTGTCAACTTTTCCAGCAAAGTCAGTATAAAGTTTTGGATAAGGAAAATATTAATAAAGAATGATACATTGAAAGGAGCAATTAAAATGGGACGAGACCGTCAAGAAAAGAAGTTAAGAGAATCTGGTAAAGTTAGTTCTGACAGAGATCCAGAAATCCATAATAAAGGGGCCACAATTCTTGAAAGCCCTGAAGAATCAAGGGCGAATAATAAATAAAAAGAAGGATCGTAATGATCCTTCTTTTACCCGTTAATTGTACGGTTACTATAGACTTTTGTTTCAATTCCGCGCTGATTTAGCCAATGATAAGTATCCCCACTAATAACAACAGGAGTATTTTGTAAATCCTCAATTTTTTTAGCACCAAGGGCCGTCATAATGAATTTCAAATGATGTTTAAGGTGCTCTATTTCTTTAATTAAGGCTTCTTCGCCCTCTGATATTAAAATTTTTAGGAATTTACCGGCATATCCAGTAGCAGACGCTCCTAAAGCAATTGACTTTGCGATATCCATTGAATCTCTTAATCCACCAGAGGAAATAATTGAAACAGAGGATACTTGTGTGGCTTCTACAATCGAGGCTGCAGTAGTGATCCCCCAATCATTAAAGAAGGACAACTTTTGGTCACGTCTGTCATTTTCAATTTCTGCAAAATTTGTTCCACCTGAACCGCCAACATCTATAACCGAAACACCAATATCGGCCAACTGCCTTGCCGTTTCACGGCTGATTCCAAAACCTACTTCTTTAACGATGATGGGTACATTCAACTCTTTTGCCATTCTTTCGATACGTGTTAATGCACCACGAAAATTCCGATCTCCTTCTGGCATTGTTAATTCTTGAATTACGTTCAGATGAATTTGGATAGCCTGGGCTTGTATCATTTCGATTGCCTTTTTAGCCTGATCAACACTTGCCTCACTGCCAAGATTAGCTATCATCATTCCGTTTGGGTTTTCTTCGCGAACAACCCGATATGATTTTTCTTCATCCAAGTCCTTTAATGCCGCCATCTGTGAACCAACTGCCATTGGAATTTGACATTCTTTGGCTACACTAGCAAGCCTCCGGTTAATCTGGGTGGTTTTCTCACCACCGCCTCCAGTCATTGCATTGATAAAAATAGGCGAACTTAAATTAAGTTCGCCTATTTTAGTGTTTATCGACACATCATCAATAGAAAGGTCTGGAATGCTATGGTGAACAAATTGAACGTCATCTAACCCATTATTAAATTCACTAGTAAGTGATAAAGCGGAATTCAGATGCTGTATTTTTCGTTCTGATCTCTTCACGTCACATCACTCTTTGCTATTTTAATTTTTTTAATTGGTCACCAATCATATCACCTAAAGAGAAGCCTGAAGATTCCTCTGTTGGTTGGTATGCTTTATAGTCCTCTTTTGCATCTTCTTCAAGTAATTCCTTGATACTTAAAGAGATTCTTTGATTCTCTTTATTAATGTCAAGAATTTTGACATTTACTTTCTCGCCTTCCTTTAATACTTCATGTGGTGTTCCGATATGGCGATTAGAAATTTGTGAAATATGAACAAGCCCTTCAACATTCGGAGCCACTTCAACGAAAGCGCCAAAGTTAACTAGGCGTTTAACTGTTCCTTCGACTACATCACCTTGTTTATATTCAACAAGATCCCATGGGCCAGGTAATGTATCCTTAATAGACAATGAGATTCTTTCATTCTCTTTGTCAATGGAAAGAACTTTAACTTTTACCCTCTGTCCTTCTTCAACAACGTCAGCTGGTTTATCGACATGTTGGTGTGCTATTTGTGAAATATGTACTAATCCATCAATACCTCCGATATCAACAAAAACGCCAAAATCAGCTAATCTTTGAACTGTACCCTCTAAAACCTGGCCAACCTTTAAAGCTTCGATTGTCTGTTGTTTCTTTGAAGCAGCCTCATCATCCAGAACTGCTCGATGAGAAAGAATGACTCGATTTTTTTCGCGATCAAGCTCCACTACCTTTAAGGTTAAATTTCTTCCCTTATAATCCGAAAAGTCCTCTACAAAATGTCTTTCAACTAATGAGGCAGGAATAAAGCCACGTACACCGATATCAACTACAAGTCCGCCTTTAACGACATCCTTAACTTCAGCTTCAAAAACTTCGCCAGTTTCAAATTTATTTACAAGCTCATCCCACGCATTTTCTGCGTCAACTGCTTTTTTAGATAAGATGATTTCTTCTTCTTCCACTTTTATTACCTTTAATGTTAAAGCATCATCTACATTTACAATATCGCTAGCTTTTTCGATGTGCAGGCTAGAAAGCTCGCTAATAGGTACGATGCCCTCTACTTTAAAACCAATATCTACTAAAAC
>JAENZK010000107.1:0-4856 GCA_016841285.1 Guptibacillus hwajinpoensis
TAATTATAAATCTATAAAATTTCAGAAATGAGGACAACCACCTGTTAGAGATGGTGCTCCATGTCCTCAAAATCGGAAAATGCAGCCAGATCCCGGTAGAGAAGCAAGGTTCATGTCCTCAAATTCGAAAAATGCGGCCAGATCCCGGTAGAGAAGCTTAGCCCTTGTCCTCAAATGCTGAAGATGCAGCCAGAGCCCGTTTATGGAGCAGGCCTCTTGTCCTCAATATCCAAGAGTGCTACCAAGACCCTGTTATGATTCCCACCCTAGGCTCCAAATCACCAACCTGGGAATCAAGCAGCCAGCATCCCCCTTATCATCTTCCCGATTCGCCCTCACTCCACATATCCAATTATTTCGTCGCTTCCACCCATAATGTTATAATAAGTTACAACATATCCATTCAACAAAATTCAGTAACATTCATTCAATTTAGTAAAGTAGGGGGGATAACTATGTCGTCGTTACGATTTGTATTAGGGCGTTCGGGGAGTGGAAAGTCTACCTTTTTAATAAACGAGGTAATAGACAAACTAGAGCAAGACCCGTTGGGTCCACCAATTATCTATCTAGTACCTGACCAAATGACCTTTCAAATAGAATATCAATTAATAAATACACCAGCATTAAATGGAATGATCCGTTCGCAAGTGTTTAGTTTTACGCGCTTGGCATGGAGGATATTACAGGAAACGGAAGGTTTTAGCCGCTTTCATCTTAATAGTGTCGGTCTACATATGCTGCTTCGGAAAATTATTGAACACCGCAAGGAAGAATTGAAGGTTTTTACTAGAGCAGCGGATCAAAATGGTTTTATCAAACAACTGGAAGAAATGATTGCAGAATTTAAACGGTATTGTATTACTCCAGATCTCCTTCAAGAAAAAAGTGTAGAGCTTTCACACGCGGATCAAAGTAATTCTAATAAAGAAATAATAGCTGATAAGCTTAGTGACTTTCAGTTAATTTATCATGATTATGAAAGTCATTTATTGGCGCATTATGTTGATTCCGAAGACTACCTTCGTCTTTTAGCAGAAAAGATTTCAAAGTCAGAGGAACTACAAGGCGCAGATGTATATATTGATGGTTTCCATAGCTTTACACCGCAGGAATTGGAGGTTCTTGGCGAGTTATTAAAGCACTGTAACAGTGTTACTATTGCGCTTACACTTGATCCAGCAGAACTTCATCAAGATCTTCATGAATTAAACTTATATCGGATGACTGTAAATACATACTTCAGCATCTTAAATTCTGCTAAGGAGAACAACGTAGAGGTTGGAAAACCAGTGCTTTTGAATGAGCCATTTAGGTTTATACATTCTCCGTCATTGCATCATCTGGAACAGCATTATGACAGCCGTCCAAGCGTCAAGTTTTCTAGTGAAGCCGGTTTAACCCAAGCATCAGAAATACTCGGCATCAACATCAATGCCGCCGTTAATCGTCGCGCTGAGGTTGAAAGCGTTGCACGGGAAGTTTTACATTTAGTAAAAACGAAAAGCTATCGTTGGCGAGATTTTGCCATTTTATTAAGAGACAGCGGTTCTTATCATGATCTTTTAAAAACAGTTTTTGAAGATTACCAGATTCCTCTGTTTTTAGATCAAAAACGATCTATGCTAAATCATCCGTTAATTGAATTTATTCGTTCATCGTTGGATGTAATTCAAGGTGGATGGCGCTACGAACCTATTTTTCGGTGTGTCAAAACAGATTTGCTTTTTCCAACTGAAGGCAACAGGGACCGAATCCGTGAAGACATGGATCAGTTTGAAAATTACGTGTTGGCCTATGGGATACAAGGGTGGCGCTGGACTGACAAAAAGCCTTGGGAATACAGACGTTTCCAAGCGGTGGAGGGCCAAAGTATCCCAAAAACTGATAAAGAAAAAGAATACGAGAACAATATCAATGAGTTACGCGGTCTAATCACAGAACCATTTCTTGCTTTTGAAAAAAATACAAAAAAAGCAAAAACAGGTCGTGATTATTGTGAAGCACTTTATTACTTCTTAGAGGATTTAGAAATACCAACCAAAATCAATCGCCTCTGCATTGAAGCAGAGGAAGCTGGAAAGTTAACCGAATCAAGAGATCACAGTCAAGTATGGCAATCTGTGCTCGAACTTCTAGATCAAATGGCATCCTTAATAGGGGAGGAAGAGCTTTCCTTCGATCTTTTCCGTAAAATGATTCATTCAGGCTTAGAAAGTATGAATTTTGCAACGGTACCACCGGCAATGGACCAAGTGTTAGTTGGAAATATGGAACGCTCCCGTTTTTCAAACATAAAATGCACCTTCATTCTTGGAGCTAATGATGGCGTCATTCCATTAAAACCTGTAGAAGAAGGGGTTGTAACTGAAGAAGAAAGGGAATTTCTAGCAAGCACGGGCATTACATTAGCACCAGGAAGTAAGCAGCAGCTCTTGGATGAACAGTTTTTAATTTATCTTGCCTTGACAAGTGCTTCGGATTTGCTTTATTTAAGCTATCCAATGGCTGATGATGAAGGGAAATCTCTTGTTCCATCGATTTTGTTTAATCGACTTAAAGATCTTTTTCCGGCATTAAAAGAAAACCTTATCTTAAATGAGCCGAATGAGGAGTCTCCAAACCAGCAGTTGAACTATATAACCAATCCTAAAAAGACGATGTCCTATCTATCGCTCCAGCTGCAAAATTGGAAAAGAGGGTATTCTGTTCATGAGTTATGGTGGGATGTTTATAACTGGATTGCCGAGCAAAAAGATTGGGAAATTTACGGTAAAAAGGTGTTAGGAAGTTTATTTTACATCAATACAACAAAAAAACTTCCAGAGGATATTAGTCGTGAGCTATATGGTGACGAAATAAAAGCAAGTGTGTCCCGGATGGAGTTGTTCCAATCCTGTCCATACTCGCAATTTATTTCCTATGGTCTACGTTTAGAAGAGCGGCAAATATTCCGACTTGAAGCACCAGATATCGGGCAATTATTCCATGCCGCTTTAAAATTGATAACGGAAATAATTCAAAAAAATGATATGAATTGGTCCAATCTATCAAGAAAACAATGCGAACAGTTAGCCTTTGAGGCAGTTGAACGGTTAGCACCAAATATTCAAAAGGAAATATTACTTAGTTCCAATCGCTTTCATTACATTAAAAGAAAGCTGCAGCAGGTCGTTGGACGGGCTTCCATCGTATTAAGCGAGCATGCCAAAATAAGCGGTTTTGAACCGATCGGCTTGGAGTTGTCTTTCGGGCCTAAGGGACCTTTATCACCGCTTCGGTTTACATTGGAAAATGGAAGTACAATGGAAGTGGTTGGTCGGATTGATAGAGTTGATAAATCCAAAGGTGACCAGGGTGTATACCTTCGAGTAATTGATTACAAATCAAGCCAAAAAGCTTTGAATCTCTCAGAGGTGTATTACGGTCTTGCCTTACAAATGCTCACCTATCTTGATGTTGTGATCACGAACTCAAAGCAGTGGATTGGTACGGAAGCCTCTCCGGCTGGGGTATTATATTTCCATGTTCATAATCCTATGCTTAATAAGTCCACTATTCCAACGTTTGAGGAGATTGAAAATGAAATATATAAACGCTTTAAGATGAAAGGCTTGCTTGTTGCCGACCAAGAAGCGATCCACCTTATGGACCAATCATTGAAGACAGGCTATTCGGAGGTTATTCCTGTTGCTTTGAAAAAAGACGGCGGATTTTATAGCAACTCCTCGGTTGCCAGTAATAAGGACTTTGACCATATTAGGAGCTTTGTTCGTACTAAAATTCAAGACATTGGCACAGCGATCACAGACGGGGTTATTGATATCAACCCATATAAAATGAAAAATCATACCCCTTGTGCGTTTTGTTCCTATAAGTCAATATGTCAATTTGACCGTTCATTCCAAGAAAATAAATATAATATTTTAACCCCTGAAAAGAATGAAGATATTTTAGAAAAAATTCGTATGGAGGGAGGAATAGACCTTGAATAATGACCTTAAAAAACCAGAAAACAGCACGTGGACGGACGATCAATGGCGGGCAATTGCCACAAGCGGGAAAGACATCCTTGTTGCAGCAGCCGCTGGGTCAGGTAAAACAGCGGTCTTAGTTGAACGAATTATAAAAAAAATCACATCCGTAAATAACCCTGTTGATGTCGATCGTCTATTAGTTGTTACCTTTACGAATGCAGCAGCGGCTGAAATGAGAAAAAGAATAGGGGAGGCATTAGAAAAGGAAATCGCCAAACATCCGTCCTCTCTTCACTTGCGCAGACAGTTGACACTATTAAACCGGGCATCCATTTCAACGCTGCATTCGTTCTGTCTCAACGTATTACGAAAATACTACTATCATATCGATTTGGACCCGGGTTTTCGTATTGTGGATGAAACAGAAGCAGAACTATTGATGGAAGAAATCATGGAAGAGCTATTTGAAGAGCAATATAGTTTAGAGAATAATGAGAGTTTCTATGATTTAGTTGATAGATATAGTGATGACCGCAGTGATCTAGAATTACAGCTCTTAATTAGAAAGCTTTATGACTTCTCCCGTTCCTACCCATGGCCTACTGAATGGTTGGAGGGAATCATTCAGGCCTATGATATTGATGATATAAGTGAGATTGATGGATTATCATGGATGAAGGATTTGAGAGAGGATATCAAAATACAACTACATGGTTGTAAGGAACTTTTACATCGTGCATTAGAAATAACGAAAGAACCAGGGGGGCCGGCACCCTATGCCGATAATATCATTGCGAACCAACAGCTAATCCAAGACCTTCTCTACGCTAGTGAACAGTCATGGGGAACCCTGTATGAAGTCATGCAAACTGCGTCTTT
>JAENZK010000107.1:4866-13850 GCA_016841285.1 Guptibacillus hwajinpoensis
TTTGGGAAGCTTAAGCCTTGTAAAGGTGATGAATATTTAAAAAGTATGCAAGAAAATGTGAAGAGTCTTCGGGAAAAAGCAAAAGATCAATTTGAAAAAATAAAGGATGAGCTTTTTAGTCGAAAACCTGAATATTTCCTTAAGGATATTCAGGAGATGAAGCCGGTTGTGGAAACATTAATAGGGCTTGTAAAAGAATTTTCAATTCGCTATGAGATTGTAAAAAAAGAAAAAGGAATTGTCGACTTTGCCGATTTAGAACATTTTTGTTTGCAAATTTTAAAGGACGAAAAATCAACGGCGGGCGAGCTAGTACCATCCGAGGTAGCAGAAAACTATAAGGAACTATTCCAAGAGGTGCTAGTAGATGAATATCAGGATACAAACTTAGTTCAAGAAACGATTATTAAATTAGTATCCTGCTCTAATAATTTATTCATGGTAGGCGATGTAAAGCAATCCATTTACCGTTTCCGCTTAGCTGAGCCACATCTTTTTCTAACAAAATATAGATTGTTCCAGAAAGAGGATTCTGAAGAATGCGCGGGAATACGGATTGATTTGTCAAAAAACTTCCGTAGCCGTGCTGAAGTATTAGCGGGAACGAATTATATTTTTAAACAAATTATGAATAAAACCGTAGGGGAAATTGAGTACGATGAAGATGCGGAACTTAAGTTAGGAAATAGGAATTACCCTGAATCTGATGAGACAAAAGCCGAGCTTCTCATAATAGATCGGAAAGACAAATCAAGTGAGAAAGAGATAAATGACGATGGGGAAGAAGACGAATCAAGCTCTGTAGATATAGCAGAATTAGAAAATGTGCAATTAGAAGCAAGGGTAATTGGCTTAAAAATAAAAGAATTAATAGAAAAGCCTTATAAAGTGACGGATAAAAGCGGAAACGAGAGAAACGTAACATATCGTGATATTGTCATTCTATTACGGTCGATGCCATGGGCTGAAGCGATTATGGAAGAATTTAAGGAACTCGGAATTCCAGTATATGCCGAGCTTTCAACTGGGTATTTTGAAGCAACAGAAGTAACGGTGATGCTCTCACTTTTAAAAGTAATTGATAATCCATATCAGGATATACCATTAGCCGCAGTCCTCCGTTCCCCGATTGTTGGGTTAACGGAAGAACAGTTGGCCATGATTCGAATTCACGATAAAAATAATAGTTTTTTTGAGAGTGTAAAAAGCTATATGAGATCTGGTGCCAATTCAGAATTATCCGGAAAACTAGATTTATTTTACAAAGAGTTAAAGGCCTGGAGAATAAGAGCAAGGCAAGGAGCTTTATCTGAACTGATTTGGCAATTATACAGGGATACCGGTTATTTTGATTATGTTGGTGGTCTTGTCGGTGGTAAACAGCGTCAGGCTAACTTACGGGCTCTCTACGACCGGTCTAAGCAATATGAGGAAACCTCATTCCGAGGATTATTCCGCTTCTTGAGATTTATAGAACGGATGCAGGACCGCGGGGAAGATCTTGGTACTGCTAGAGCATTAGGAGAGCAAGAGGATGTAGTTAGGTTGATGACGATTCATAAGAGTAAGGGATTGGAGTTTCCGATTGTTTTCGCAGCGGGTCTTGGTCGACAATTTAATATGCAGGATTTACGTAAAAAGGTACTGCTACATAAGGAGCTTGGATTTGGTTCAAAGCTTGTTAATCCAAAGTTGCGTATCACTTATCCAACACTGCCGCTCCTTGCGATGAAACGACGGCTGAAAATGGAACTGTTAGCTGAAGAAATGCGTGTCCTCTATGTTGCCCTAACAAGAGCTAAAGAAAAACTGTATCTTGTCGGCACTGTAAAGGATATGGAAAAAACTCTCGATAAATGGAATAGTGAAATAGACGAGGACGAATGGTTATTGCCAGATTATGTGCGGGCGAAAGCAAGATGTTATATAGACTGGATTGGACCGGCATTAATCCGACATCCGGATTGTACAGTATTAAGTGCCAAAGAATTTTCTAACGAAATTTCTTCTCATTCTTCTAAATGGGAAATTCAAGTACTAAATGCTGAAAATTTTCCTAAGGATTCAAGTGAAGCTGTAAAACAAAATTTAGAATTACTCGGTGATATTGAACAGTGGCGGGGTGTCCCAATCGAAAGCGAGATGAAAAATGAAGTTTATCATCAACTTTCATGGAATTATCCATTTAGGCAAGCTCAAATCAAACGCTCGAAACAATCTGTATCAGAGATCAAATCAAGAAAACAAGTGACAGATGCGTATGCAGATACGCAGTTAATCCAAAAGTTCCGGGCCCCATTGCAAGACCGTCCAAAGTTTTTACAGCAGAAATCTTTAACTGCCGCTGAAAAAGGAACAGCGATGCATATGGTGATGCAGCATATTGATTTACGTGGAGAAATTACGCAAGAATCTCTTTCGAATTTATTAGCCTCAATGGTAATGAAGGAGCTATTAACGGAAGAACAGAGTGCAGTAATTGATATAGACAGTATCATCCAGTTTTTTGATACTCCATTAGGACAACGTTTAGTAAAGGCGGATAAGGTTCGTCGTGAAGTTCCTTTTAGCTTGGCATTGCCTGCAAAAGATGCCTATCCCGATTGGGTTGAAGAGGATACTGCTAATGTTTTAGTTCAAGGGGTAATGGATTGTGTTTTTAAAGATGAAAACGGAGTCGTACTAATCGATTATAAAACCGATACAATTACCGGCCGGTTTAAGAATGAGGAAATTGCCAAGAAAACATTGGAAGAACGCTATCGCCTGCAAATTGATCTATACGCAAGGGCGCTCCAAGAAATTTGGAAACTGCCCTCTGTCGAAAAATATCTATTTTTGTTCGATGGAAGCCTCTTAATTGAAATGTGATGTTATATAACAATATATTAAAACTTGCATTACCATTGGTTTTAATTACCAGGTTGTGCGAGTTTTTTTATTTGGCGAATTCTGTCTAATGGTGTAAAAATTTTATTTTATCCTAAAATAAGCTGTTTGAAAGCGCATTATTCTTTTATAAGTAATTTATAAAATTTTGCGAACATTTGAAAAAATATTTAAAGTTTTGTCGATATATGATAGTGTTATATAACAAAGAATAATCATCTTATTTGGGGGTTAGGGGATATGACAACGAACGCAATGACAAATGAGGTACTATTTATTGACGAAACGGCAAATCTAAAAAATTATGATGAAGCAGTAGCAAATTTTGACTGGAAAGAGATTGAGAAGACTTTTACTTGGTTTGAAACAGGGAAGGTTAACATGGTTTACGAAGCAATTGACCGTCACGTAAACAATGGTAAAGCGGATCAAACAGCATTATTTTTTACAGATGGTGTCCGTGACGAAGCCTATACTTATCAGGATATTCAAAAACTTTCATGTCAATTTGCGAACGGATTGCGTTCATATGGTGTAGAAAAAGGGGATCGCGTTTTTATTTTCATGCCACGAACACCGGAATTATATATTTCGCTTTTAGGTATTATTCGTATGGGTGGAATCGCTGGTCCGTTATTTGAAGCATTTATGGAAGAGGCTGTTAAAGACCGTTTGAGTGATAGTGGGGCTGTTGCGGTTGTAACAACACCTGCACTACTAGAGCGGATACCAGTTGATGAACTTCCTGAGTTAAAGCATGTTATTTTAGTAGGCGGAGAAGAGACAACTGCTGATAATCAAATTTTATATCAAGATCTAATGAGCAAGTCTGATGAATATACGATTGAATGGGTTGACCGTGAAACAGGCATGCTGCTTCACTATACATCAGGGTCTACTGGAAAACCAAAAGGAGTTCTACAAGTTCATGATGCAATGATCCATCAATATCTATCAGGAAAATGGGCTTACGACCTACGTGAAGGCGATGTGTATTGGTGTACAGCTGACCCAGGCTGGGTAACTGGAACATCAGCAGGCATGTGGTCGCCATGGTTAAACGGTGTTACCGCTGTTTTACGCGGTGGACGTTTTAAGGCAGAAGAATGGTTCCAAACTCTTGAAAAGTACGGTGTAAATGTTTGGTTCAGTGCTCCAACTGCTTTACGTATGATAATGGCCGCAGGAAATGAACTTCCTAAGAAATATGATTTATCAAAGCTGCGCCATATCCTTTCAGCTGGTGAGCCATTAAACCCTGAAGTTGTTCGTTGGGGATTAGAAGTTCTAAATCATCGTATTCACGACAACTGGTGGATGACAGAAACGGGTTCTTGTATTTGCGCGAACTTCCGTTGTAACCCAATTCGTCCTGGGTCAATGGGTAAGCCACTTCCAGGTATCACACTTACTATCGTCGATGATCAAGGAAATGAACTACCGGCGAACAGAATGGGTAACTTAGCAATTAAACCAAAATGGCCGGCAATGGTACGAGCTATTTGGAATAACCAAGAGAAGTATGATCAATATTTTGAAACAGGCTGGTTTGTAACCGGGGACTCTGCTTACAAGGATGAAGATGGGTACTTCTGGTTTGAGGGCCGTGTTGATGATGTTATCAATACATCAGGTGAGCGTGTTGGACCATTTGAGGTTGAGAGCAAGCTTGTAGAACATCCAGCTGTTGCTGAAGCAGGTGTAATTGGAGTTC
Source organism: Guptibacillus hwajinpoensis (assembly GCA_016841285.1). Taxonomy (GTDB): domain Bacteria; phylum Bacillota; class Bacilli; order Bacillales; family Bacillaceae_J; genus Schinkia. The sequence continues at coordinate 9,470 of JAENZK010000107.1, forward strand.
CTGATCCAGTTCGCGGTGAGGTTATTAAAGCATTTATTACACTTCGTGAAGGTTATGTTGACAGTGATGAATTAAAAGAGGAAATTCGTTCATTTGTTAAAACACGTTTAGCTGCACATGCCGCACCAAGAATGATTGAAGTTCGTGAAACCATTCCTAAGACAAGATCAGGAAAAATCATGCGTCGTGTCCTAAAGGCATGGGAGCTTGGTCTACCAACTGGCGATTTGTCAACAATGGAAGAATAATAGAATAGACATCCGGCGAAAGTGCCCGTTTAGCGAAGTTTACGAGTCGCTGGGCGCTGGAGCTAGACAGCGTTACAAGAATCCCAATTAAGCATATTCGCTTGATTGGGATTCTTTTTTATTTAAGATAATATATCCATAACTTGTACAATATTTTTTAAAAACAATCATGAAACCTAAATCGATGGCATAAATGATAATATATTGCAATTTTGTTACAAAAAACATCCTAAAGGCCACTATCCAAATTCGGGATAGTTCTTTATTGGTAAGCGCTTTCAATAAAAGGAATGTTTGGAGGGGTATCTATTGAGAGTACTAGAGGTAAAGGACGTAACGTTACGATTTGGGGGAGTACTTGCCCTTGATCACGTAAGTTATTCTGTAAATAAGGGGGAAATCTTTTCGTTAATTGGACCGAACGGAGCCGGGAAAACTAGCATGCTGAATTGTATCAGCGGCTTATACCATCCGACGGAAGGGTCGATCTCTTTTAATGGGGAAAAAATAAATCACTTAAAGCCTCATAAAAGAGCAAGCCTCGGCTTTGCCCGGGCATTTCAAAACATTGAGTTGTTCCCACATCTATCAGTATTAGATAATTTAATGCTCGGTAGGCATGTCAGAATGAAAACAGGACTTCTGGCAAGCGGGTTTTATTGGGGAAAGGCGCAGCGTGAGGAAATAGAACATCGCCGGAAAGTGGAGAATGTTATCGATTTTTTAGAGATCGAAGATATTCGAAACATACCGGTGGGGACACTTTCCTATGGTTTGCAAAAGCGGGTTGAAATGGGCCGAGCCCTTGCCTTAGAACCAGAGTTATTGCTGTTAGATGAACCAATGGCCGGAATGAATACCGAAGAAAAGGAAGATATGGCCCGCTATATCATTGATATACACGAAGAGATGAAAACTACGATTATCTTAATAGAGCACGATATGGGTGTCGTAATGGATTTATCGGATCATATCGCAGTACTTGATTTTGGAAAACTAATTGCTTATGGAACTCCTGCTGAAATTCAGACTAATCCTAAAGTAATAGAAGCCTACCTTGGTGAGGAACAGGTAGGTTAACCACGGTGCCTGCCCCCGCACGGCGGTTGATACACCAGTCAGTGCTCCAGTATGCACAAAGTTTATATACTTTAAAAAGGAGGGAAAAGTTGAATGACAAATCTGACATTTCCTCAGGCTCTACTAGATAGGGCAAGGAAAGAAGGCTCAAAAATTGCTTTACGGGAAAAAGACTTTGGAATTTGGAATGAGTACACGTACTTAAATTACTTCGAACAAGTAAAGAAATTTGCACTGGGTCTTCGTGAATTAGGCTTCAGACGTGGAGATAAGTTGGCTATTATCGGAGACAATCGACCAGAGTGGGTAATAAGTGAATTAGCCACGCAAAGTTTAGGCGGGGTCTCGGTCGGAATCTATCAAGAGTCACTCCCGAATGAAATTAGCTATATTATCGATAATTCTGATGCTTGTATTGTAGTAGTGGAAGATCAAGAGCAGGTTGACAAGCTTTTTGAAATTAGGCAAGAGATTCCAAAGGTTAGATGGATTATTTATTATGATAATCGCGGAATGAGAGATTACAATGATCCTAATCTATTATTCTTTAAAGATGTTCAATCTATAGGTAAAAAGGTAAGCGAAATAGATCCGAAACTATATGAGATTGAGCTTGGCAAAGGACAGTATGAGGATGTTGCAATATTATCCTATACATCCGGAACAACAGGGGATCCAAAAGGAACCATGCTAACCTATCAAAATTTATTTGAAATGGCTAAAAATCTGTCAAGCATTGATCCATTGGAAGGAAATGATCAATATCTTTCATTTCTGCCACTGGCATGGATCGGGGAACAAATGATGTCAATAGCCCTTGGACTATATAACAGTCTAACGATTAACTTTCCGGAAGAACCTTCAACTGTCTTACAAAATATTAGAGAAATTGGTCCTCATGTAATGTTTTCGCCTCCAAGAATTTATGAAGATATGCTTTCAAGATTTCAAGTAAGAATACAAGATGCAAGCTGGTTCAAAAGAAAACTATATGAATGGTGTAAGCCCATTGGTGAGAAAGTGGCTGATGCTCACTTAAATAACGAAACGATCAGCACTGGAACGAAACTAAAGTATAAGCTCGCTGACTATTTAATGTTTAGTGCGATCCGCGATCATTTTGGACTGTTAAGAATTAAGCGCGCCTATACTGGAGGTGCCCCGCTTGGTCCAGATGTCTTTCGATTTTTCCATTGTATCGGTGTGAATATAAAGAGTATTTATGGCCAAACCGAAGTTTCAGGTATTTCTATTGTCCATCGTGATGGTGATATAAAAATAAATAGCGTCGGTGTTCCATTACCGGGCACAATGGTGAAGATTTCAGATGAAGGAGAAATACTAATTAAAAGCACCAGTGTTTGTAAAGGCTACTATAAAAATGAACAGTCAACAAAGGAAACGATTGAAGCTGGTTGGCTGCGCACGGGAGATGCAGGCAATTTGGATGAAAGTGGTCATCTGTATATTATTGATCGTGTTAAAGATGTGATCCGTCTGCAAACAGGTGAAATGTTCTCGCCGCAATTTATCGAGAATAAACTAAAGTTTAGTCAATATATTAAAGAAGTTGTTGCGATTGGACGCGGGCGACCCTATGTTGTTGCGATGATCAATATTGACATGGAAAATGTCGGTCGCTGGGCGGAGAAAAACCAAATTACGTACACAACGTACACGGATTTATCATCAAAGCAAGCGGTTCTTGAACTTATACAGGAACAGGTAAATGAAGTGAATAAATCCTTACCTGAAAAAGCACGTGTTAAGAAATTTGTTCTCCTATATAAAGAATTAGATGCAGATGATGAGGAGTTGACACGTACAAAGAAGGTACGACGTCAATTTGTCGCAAAAAAATATGAAGATCTTATCGACGGGCTATATTCAGAGAATGAGAAAATTGATGTGGAAGGATTAATTAAATATCGGGATGGAAAGCAACAAACCATTCGTACTACTCTACAGGTCATCTCATTAACGGAAGAAGAGGTGGTTCTTACATGACGTTCTTTTTGCAAATGCTAGTGACAGGAATTGTTATTGGCAGTGTTTATGCATTGGTTGCACTAGGATTTGTCTTGATCTATAAATCTAGTGATGCGATCAATTTTGCCCAAGGGGAATTTTTGCTTGTTGGTACATATGTGTGTTTGACACTCGTATCAAGCTATCATATCCCATTTATTCCAGCACTGATCCTTACTCTCTTATTTAGTGCTGTCCTAGGATTGGTCATCGAGCGGATAGTCTTAAGGCCTTTTATCGGGGAGCCGGTTATATCCTTAATCATGGCAACCATTGGTTTATCAAGCGTATTGTTAGGGTTTGTTCACATCATCTGGGGTCATGAAACGAAAGTATTTCCTACCATTTTTTCTGAAACACCTATACATCTTGGAAGTGTTGTAGTAGCACCTGTTTATTTATGGTCACTTGTGATTGTAATTGTCATGCTTTTACTCTTCACCCTATTTTTCAAATACTCGAAGATGGGAATTGCTATGCGGGCAACAGCAGATGATCAACAAGCAGCGATGTCTATGGGGATCAGCGTTAAGGTTATTTTTGCCTGTGCCTGGGCGATAGCTGCTGTGGTTTCGGCAGTTGGAGGGGTATTAATCGGCAATATTAATGGTGTAAACTCTTCTCTCGCTTTTATTGGCTTAAAAGTTCTTCCGGTAGCTATTCTTGGTGGGCTTGATAGTATTCCTGGAGCCATCGTCGGTGGAGTGATCATCGGTGTAGTTGAAAGTATGACAGGTGGTTATCTTGATCCTCTTGTAGGCGGGGGATTAAAAGAAGTCATGCCATTTATCATCCTTGTCTTCATTTTAATGTTTAAGCCATATGGATTATTTGGCAAAAAAGAAATAGAGAGGGTGTAAGAATTGAGAAACCCATTTGTCATGGACTGTGGTGAATACCATGTGAATTATAAGCAAGATATGGCGATTTGGAAAATACCGCGGGTGAGGATGCGTATTTTCGCCATTGTTCTATTGTTCGCCATTTTTCCGCTATTTGCTTCCGAATATATTTTCGGCCTAGCG
>JAENZK010000483.1 GCA_016841285.1 Guptibacillus hwajinpoensis
TTGTTAGCTGTTCTGAGGGGACTTTTTCAGTGGCTTCTTTCCGACCCTGTGTCCCAATTTTTTTAATTACTAGCCCAGTTCTTTTATTTGCTTTGTTAGTTCATTAAATTTCAAATCGAGTTCTGCGTAGGACTGGTCCTTTGGTGTTAGAAAGCTCAGTTTTCCAAGAACCTCCTGTCTTTCAGTTTCAAGCTTCAACCGTAGCTCTTCTTTAGATTCATTATTTGTGGCTAATTCTTTCCACTGTCTGTGAATTTCATTATTCGAAATCTCTAGTTTACTGCTTGTAGTTTTTTCCAGAAAATAACGGTCATGCGATACTACTAATAGCGTCCCATTGTATTGTGATAAAGTATTTTCGAGCTGTTCACGTGAGGGCAGGTCAAGATGATTGGTTGGTTCATCTAATATAAGTACATCTTTTTCTTCTAAAATATAAGCCATCAACTTGCACTTTACTCGCTCCCCCATACTCATGGCCGAAATTGGCTCTTTCCACTGGGATGCCGTAAAGCCTAAATGCTTCATTAAGTTTTGAACTTTCCCTCTTGCCTCAAATGTTTCTCTGTAAAATAACTGTTCCGGCGTTTGATCGAGCGGCAGGTCAAACACTGCCTGAGTTAGGTAGCCGATCTCGGCTGAAGGTGATATCCAGACATTACCCTGTGCTGATTCCTCACCCATTATTATTTTTATTAAAGTCGTTTTACCACTGCCATTTGGTCCTATTAACGCCACCTTTTCACCATGCTGAATTGTAAAATTCACGTCCTTAAATAGGATCCTCCCATTGTCGAAAACCTTCGTTAAATTTTGAACCTCTAAAAACCGTTTCCCTACCCTGTTGGTAGCCTTCATTGAAAAATGTACCGAGTATTCCGGTTCAACTCGCTCAACCTTTGCTTTTTCAAGCTCTTTCTCTAGACGCTTTTGTTTTGATTTTACTTGCGAATCCATACGTTTTGCTTTTACACGATAATATTCCTTAAACCCTTCCTTTTTCGTGGACTGGGCATGTGCCTTTTTTGACCAAGAAGTAAGCTCATTGATTTGGCCTTCAATTTGTTCGACCATTTTCTGCTGTTTTTCATATTCTCGTTCTTGTGTTAATCTTTTCTGCTTGCGAGCCTCTATATAGCTCGAATAATTGCCTTTATGTTCTATTAACCTTTTGCCTTCAATGGACCATATCTTTGTTGCAACTTGATCTAAAAAATAACGATCATGTGATACTAATAATATCGTACCTTTAAATTGCTGCATTTGTTCCTTAAGCAATGCCTTGCTTGGCTCATCCAAGTGGTTGGTCGGTTCATCCAAAAGTAAAAGATCAGCAGCACTTGCCAGCCCCTTTGCAAGTCGAGCCTTCAATTTTTCGCCACCACTTAATTGTGAAAAATCACTTGTTGGTACATTCCACTTTTCAAGCAATAGACTTTCTAGATGTGTTATCTCCTCTGAAGAAAAAGATTCTGTTTCTTGTTCAATCAATACAATCCCTAAGTCATGCTCAAGCCACCTTAATTGTCCTTTTGTCGGAACTAACGTATTGTTTATTAAATGCAGCAAAGTCGATTTCCCAGCACCATTTTTTCCGATAATGCCAATCCTATCTCCTTCTTGAACACTTGCATTCAATTCCTCAAAAACCGTTACATCATTTATTTCATATCCGATATTTTGTAATTTT
>JAENZK010000108.1 GCA_016841285.1 Guptibacillus hwajinpoensis
AAATTATCTTTTCTACAAACCCATTCTCATAAAGCCAAATAGCATGATTGATCCTTTCACGCAAAACAGGAGAAGGCTCATCAGCCCAAGCAGCGGCACCAAGCACCACAGCCGCATCAGTCTTAACGAATTGGACTTTTCCGCTGAAGGACCAAATACTGTAGGCTGAATAAGCAATGAATATAAAAGAAACCACTAGTAGGAAAAATATCAATCTGAGCCAAATCTTTTTTGGCATGAATAATCAGTCCTTTACGCCATGATCCACAGTTCTCGACCCTCTGTCCCTATCGATTTTTGAAATAATAGGAATGAATAATTAAGGCAACGATATATTCTGGCTGATGTTCTTGTACGTCTATTACTTGTACATTACTTATGATATGGTTGGGTTTCAATGTGCCGATTACCTGTTCGTCTTGAGTTAGTGAAATGATTGATTTCACCGTCGTTGCAGAGGATATATATGTTTTTTCATAAAATCTAAACTGAATCGCTTCTTTTAATTTCACGGCATTTTTTAAATTAATTAGGGTTCGTGCTTCACCGATTTGTTCTCCGTTTTTATAAATTCTCCACTGGTCCTGCTGGCGAAACCATTTTTCACGATACCAATGTACGTCATATATGTCCTTGTCAATTTGAATTTCTAAGGATAAATACCAGTTAAAACCAAAAATATCCCCTAAAACATAATTCCATTTCTTTGGAAAGTACCGTTTCACATAACCTCTCTGCACATCCCCTTTAAAAAGTGGTTTTTGAATCATTAATGTCTTTTGTAGATTATACAAGGACCACTCTTCAATATCTTTTGGCTGATAAGAACGCTCTTTTTCAGCAAATCTTTTACTAACCAAAAAAATAACAAGAGATGTAATAGGAAGTAGAAAAATCATCGCAAACATTAGTGGCTCAAATGCATCAAATACTAGATAACGAGCAAGTGCTGTTAACAATAACAAAACAAATAGTAAGTTTAGTTCAATCATTTCATTCACCTCTGAATATCGTTTCTATTCTTAATCGGTCCACAGATCCCAATTGATCCACAGTTTCCGACCCTGTGGTATAAATTTACCATGTTTTCCTACATATCCTGTTAAATTTACAAAATGTTAACAAATGGTTTAATTGTTTTACAGGTTTTTGGAAAATAATGTCGAAATTGTATTGAGAATATAGTAGCAGACTTATAGAGTAGAATACAACCTAAGTTTATTCATGGCATGTAACAAGAAAAACTAGAATTCAAGGTTAATGAGAATGGATCGATTATTTACTGGATGAGACCTAATAAACCAAGAGAGTAATAGGAAGGAATGATCAAGTGGAGGTTATATTTTCATTATTACTATTTATTATTATTTTATATGCACCAAGCTATTTTAATTTTAAGGGATCTAAATATAAAGATGTCAGTGGTAATACATATTTTAGGACGATATTTGATAAAGGGAATTATGGAGAATTTTTAACATTTGTCATACTAGAAAAGATGGAGGGTTACCATAGATTAATGACAAATTTATATTTACCGAAAAAAGGTGGTACTACAACTGAAGTAGATCTAATAATGCTATCAGAAACAGGAATTTATGTATTTGAATCAAAAAACTATAGCGGGTGGATTTTTGGTGATGAAGCCAGTAAGAATTGGACCCAGACGCTAAATAGTCGCAAAAAGAGCCGCTTTTTTAATCCAATATGGCAAAATTCAGCTCATATTAATGCGTTAAAAGCTGTCATTGGGGCTGATAATAAACTATACAAATCTTATATCATATTTAGTAGACGATGCACTTTAAAGAAAATAAATGTGACGTCCAACCACGTTAAAGTAATAAAAAGAAATCAATTAATTAATACAATTAAAAAAGATATTATAAGTTCAGAAAAAATACTAACTCCCGAAGAAATAGATCAAATATATGCTAAATTACTTAAATACGCCCATGCGGACGGAATTATAAAACAAGCACATGTAAGTAATATTAAAAATAAAAAAATGAGATAAGTCTTTTTGTCTTTTACATAGATATGATAGTGCTAATGTTTTTGGGAATAGGTTATTTGAATGACTTGATCCATTTTATATTTTAAAATAAATTCAAATCCTAATAGAAAATAAGAATGTAATTTCAAATGTTCATTCAAATTACTAAAATAGGTGTATTTATAGGAGGATTTAGTATGGCTCTAGGGAAAACGATACAGATATATATGCCAGATGGATCACCCACAAGTATAAAAATTGCTGAAGTTACGACTAGAATAGTTCAGCTAATACTAATTCCGAGAAACAAACTTTCAGAATTAGGACAAAGAGAAGAAGTAAAAAACGTCGGCATTTACTTTTTATTTGGAAAATCTGATGCTGATGGGAAAGATAGTGTATATATAGGTGAAGCGGAGAATTGTTTTGAACGTTTAAAACAACATAATCGTGATAGTAATAAGGATTTTTGGAATGTGGCAATAGTGGCAGTATCAAAAACAGGAAGTTTCACAAAGTCTCATGTGAAATATCTTGAGTCCTTTTGTTACAAAGAGGCAAGTGCAATTGGGCGTTATAAGCTTGAGAATGGGAATATTCCTACTCAATCATCATTGCCAGAGCCCATGATTGCTGACTTAATGGACAACTTTGAGACAATGAAAACACTCTTGTCTGCCCTAGGATTTCCCATATTTGAAAAAGTTGCAACAGAAGAAAGAAAAGAAATATTTTACTGTAAGGGAAAGGACGCAAATGCAATAGGTGAATATACCAACGAGGGATTTGTAGTGTTTAAAGACTCTAAGTGTAATCTTATAGAAACTGCAACTGCCGGAAAATGGGTTGAAAATATGAGACGGGATCTTTTGGAAAGCGGTGTGTTGGTAAATGATGATCAAGTTTTACGATTTGTAGAGAATTATATTTTCGGTTCACCAAGTGCTGCAGCCGCTACAGTTCTTGCTAGAAGTGCGAATGGATGGACCGAATGGAAAGATGAAAATGGGATCACACTTGATCAATTAAAAAGGCAATGATAGATTCATTTGTTTCTTATTTGCAAAAACATTACCGTAGGTCATATTCATAAAGATGGTAAGGGGTCCTGGGTGGATATATTCAGACTTAGTTAGACAAAATCCTATTCTTTAATGGGTTTTGTCTTTTTTGTATTTCAATCCTTGTTATTATAATGGTAAAATTTTCATAAGGAAGGTGAAATTATGACTTGTCCATTTTGTCATTTAGAAAAAGGTCAAATACTACTTGAAAATGAAAATGCGGTAGCATTTTTCGATAAATACCCAGTTCAAAAGGGCCATTTGCTAATAATACCTAAAGTACATGTTGAAACATACTTCGATGCAAGTGAGCAGCAGATCATTGCAATTCATGACCTTATAAGTCAAGGAAAAGAGTTGCTGGACCAACAATATTTCCCTGATGGCTACAATATCGGAGTAAATATTGGTCACTATGGCGGACAAACTGTTCATCATTTGCATTTCCATTTAATTCCACGATACAAAGGAGATATTGAAGATCCGCGGGGTGGAGTCCGCAAGGCAATTCCAAATTTGGTAAAGTATCCGGAGTAAATCTTTCTATTTAAATTATTCGAGGTAAAAAATGATGAAAATGATTGAGCTTGTAACCGAAAATATTATTCAAAAAATTGTATCGGGAATCGAGAGTGCTTCCACCATTTATATTTTAACAGCCTTTGTTATGAAGTCTGGAGTTGAATTACTAAAACCGTACCTTGAAAAGGCTGCTAAACGTGGGGCAGATATAAAAATATGTACTGGCGATTATTTATATATTACTCAGCCTGCCGGACTTACTACACTCATAGATATACATAAGGATTTGGAAGTTCGGATGTGGCGTAGTAATGGAGTTTCCTTTCATCCAAAGGCTTATATTTTTCAGAACGAGGATGACGGCACTTTTATCATCGGTTCTTCCAACCTTTCACGTTCTGCCTTAACTACGGGTGTGGAATGGAATTTAGCCATGAAAGAATCAGTAGAGCCAAGTACATTTCAGGAAGCAATGGAGCAATTTATACATATTTTTCATCATGAACAAACAATACCAGTAAATCGTGAAACAATTAAAACATATCAAGCAAACTATGAAAAGTTTCATAAAAAGAACCCTAAGCTTGCGGAAAAGTGGTCTGGGTTAGAGGAGAAAACATTGATGTTTCCTGTTGGAGAGGAACAGGAAGAAGAACCTTCTGCGCATCTTGTAAGGGAGAAGAATGAAGAGTATTCAACAATCATTAAGCCTTTGCCTGTTCAAGAGGAAGCATTGGAATCCCTGAATCAATTACGTGAAGAAGGCTACAACAAAGCAATGGTGGTTTTGGCAACCGGCCTTGGAAAAACATATCTTGCTGCCTTTTTTGCCAAAACGTTTCAACGAATTTTGTTCGTTGCTCATCGTGAGGAAATTTTACATCAAGCAAAACGATCCTTTGAAAGGGTCATTTCTAATAAAGCTACCGGTCTATATTACGGTCCAGAAAAAAATCCGGATGCAGATATTGTTTTTGCCTCTGTAACCACATTAAGTATGAAACAGCATCTATCTGCCTTTAAATCAAAAGCGTTTGATTTAATTATCATTGATGAATTTCACCATGCAGCTGCTAATACATACCAGCGGGTGCTCGACTATTTCGACCCGGAATTTCTTTTGGGTATTACAGCAACACCAGACCGTATGGACAATAAGGACATCTACGGATTATGTGATGGTAATGTTGCCTACCAAATGCATTTTACTGAAGCCATTGAGAAACATTGGCTAGCTCCTTTTAAGTACTACGGCGTTTATGATGAAACAGATTATTCAAAGGTCAAATGGCTGGGTACGAAATATGATCGCGAAGAACTTCTTGCTGTTCAATTACGAGAGGATATAGCTGGAAAAATATTGACCGCTTGGAAAAAGCATAAGCAGACAAGAACATTAGTGTTTTGTTCTAGCATTAAACAAGCAAGTTATTTATCGGATTACTTCAATAGTCATGGAGCTAAAACAGTAGCACTTCACTCAGGTCAAATTGAAATAGGTAGAAAAGATGCGATTTCATTGCTTGAAAAGGGAGAATTAGAAGCGATTTTCACTGTCGATCTTTTCAATGAAGGAGTGGACATACCAGCCGTTGACACATTACTGTTTGTTCGCCCTACTGAATCATTAACAGTGTTTACACAGCAAGTAGGCCGCGGACTTAGACGTCATCCTGAAAAAACTCATTGTACCATTATCGACTTGATTGGTAATTATCGAAATGCCGATCTGAAACTGAGCCTGTTAGATACAAGTAAAAACGAACAAAAGAAAACAAAGCTAGTAGATCCTATACCACCTGAGTTATGCGAAATTAACCTAGAGTTAAATGTTATTAATTTATTAAAAGAGCTTGCACAAAAACGACAGCCAAGAAAAGAAAAACTCTTGTATGCATATCAAGAGCTAAAGGAAGAACTGGGTAGAAGGCCATCATATTTGGAATTGCATTTATATGGGAACGCTGACGCAAAGGAATACAAGCAGGAATTTAAATCATATGCCGGTTTCCTAAATTGGACGGATGAATTGTCCCAGGATGAAATAGGGGTTTTTGAAAAATACAAACCTTGGTTAGAAGAAGTAGAATCAACCAGCATGAGTAAAAGCTATAAAATGGTTGTATTATTAGCCATGTTGGATAGAGGAGAAGAAAACTGGTATTTGCCTATAACACCTGAACAAGTGGCACCCTTTTTCAAAGATTACTATCAACAGAAAAAATATCGTATGGTTATCGAGTTTTCTAGGGAAAAATCAAAAGGTGCTTGGTTAGATGACGAAACGAAACTAATTAATCAAATCAAAACCATGCCAATGACAAAGGGGGGTGGTAGTTCAAAGGGTTGGGTTGAATTTGATGGCAACGAATTTAAGCTTAAGTTTGATATTAATATGGAGCATACCAAGATTTTGTTCGATTATACAAAAGAAATATGTGAATACAGATTGCATGAGTATTTTGAGCGGAAGGAAAAGAGATAATTAAATTATGAAAAAGGTTGCTCTGGTTAGTTGTACAAAATTAAAGCGAAATTTTTCATGTGAAGTTCAAGAAATAAGAGGGCTTCTGTTAAATTCAGTGGTTGAAGCAAGACTGTAATCCAAGGAACTCTTAAGAGCCAATTTTATATAAAAAAACTGGCTCTATTATATATAGATTAGTTCTTAATCCAGTTGGGGAAAGAAGAGATCCTATGTATGTAGCGGTACGAAAAATTTGAATGGTGAAAAATATAATAAACAAAAATTGGCTGATTGTTTTATATCAAGGATTTTAACTACATTTGATGGAGATACACGGGAGAATGTTATGGATAAAGTGCTAGATAGTGGACTACCTTATAACCATAATAATAGACTTTATAGATTCTACATTTCAATTATCAATTTAAGAAGTATAAGACCTGCTTTATGGTAAAATTACTAATAAAGGAATTAATTGGAAATAAACTAAGGATTAGGTGAGATTATTGACGAAAATTGAAATTAAAATGTTTCCAGCTTCTTATGGTGATAGTTTTTTACTACGATGTTTTGGAGCTGAAAATACAAATATATTAATAGATATGGGTTTTAAGTCTACCTATAAAAATCATATAAAGAATGAACTTAGAAGAATAAGCAAAGAAGGAGAATGCTTAGATTTACTAGTTTTTACTCATATTGATAAAGATCATATTCAGGGAGGGTTACAATTTTTTGAGGAAAATGGTCATATGGATTCCACGAATATAATCCGTATAAGTGAAATTTGGCATAATAGTTACAAACATCTACAGTTTGATAAGATAAAAAAGGAAACTCAAACAGAAGAAATTGATGAGGATATGGAAAGAAATTTGAACCAAATAATAAAAAGCGGTTATGGAAGAGAAAAGGGTGTGCAGGAGTCCTCTGAAATAGGGTATATGCAAGGGTCAACTCTATCAAGTTTATTATATAAAAATGAGTATGATGGAATATGGAATAAAAGCTTTAACTATAAAGCTGTAATGATAAACAGTGAAAGAGTCTTAGAACCAATAAATTTAAATAAGGAAGTAAAAATAACGCTATTATCACCTAATTTAGATAAGTTACAAAAGCTAGGAAATGAATGGAAGAATAAATTAATTGAATTAGGTTTTAGAGACAAGGTATATAGTAACAGAATTATGGATGATGCATTTGAAGTATATAATGCTAACTTGAAAGAAAAGGTAAAGAAAGTGAGAAAAATTGGCCAAATATCTGGAAGGGGAATAAATATTGAGGAAGTCGTGGCACAAAAGTTTAACCCAGATACTGCTACGATAAATGGGAGTTCAATATCCTTTATATTGGAGTTCCAAGGTAAAAGAGTTTTATTTTTGGGTGATTCTCATACGGATATTATAGTAACAAATATCCAGAATATACTAAAGAAAACCACTAAAGAAAGGCTTTATTTCGATGCTATTAAAATTTCACATCATGGGAGTAAGCATAATACGAGTTTAGAATTGTTAGAATTAATAGAGTCAAAACGATATATTATATCAACTAATGGTAGAGGGACAGGCTTTAGACATCCTGACTTAGAGACCATTTCTAGGATTCTGGTATCTAAAACAGATTTTAAAAAAGAATTGATTTTTAATTTTAGGCCAATCCATTTGTTTGACTATCTATCAAAACAGACTAATAAAGAAAAGTACAATTATGAACTTTACGTGGAAAATGACTATAGCCAATCTGCAATTGGAAAGGTTACGAGTATTATTATTTGAAATGTTATACGTATGGGAATTAGCTAAGTAGGGAGTGTTCTACAATGATCAATAGTCTACATGAAATTTGTGCCAAATTGTATTCTGAACAAGAAGCTACAGCTTTCCTAATTAGCGAAAATTTGGCATTGACTGCAAAACATGCTGTAAATAAAAATATTGAAGAAAATACAAGTGTTACTCTCGAATTTTTTGTTGATACCAATTTTGAGGATAACCAAGTGACTGCTAAGGTGAAAAATTATAGTGATGATTTTGATATTGTTTTACTAGAGTTAAATGAGTCATGTACCACTATCACTTCCTACATAGAATTAAGTAGCCAAGAAATAGATTTGTCGGACTCATGGGAGTGTGTAGGTTATCCGATTAATTGGAGTGTATCTATGGAAGAAAGTGATTTTTGTTATTTAAAAGGGGATATTTATAAGGTTTTTAATGTGGGAAATAAATATGACCTTCATCTCACTAGCATATATTTAAAAGATGAATGGGATTATGATTTAAAAGGTTTATCAGGTTCACCCTTAGTTATAGATGGTGTGATAAAGGGAGTAGTTGTTTTTGAGGATTATAACTTAATCAGGACGCCTATCAAGGCTATTAGCATTAATAAATTTGCACAATTCCTAATCGATAATGGAATAAAATTAGGTACTTATTTTGGCAAAAAAACTAATCTGGTTAATAAAAGGTTAGAACGACAAAAAATTAATTGTGAAGATTTATTTGAAAAAGTTGAATATAACACGCAATGTTCAGGAGTTAATATTTCAATAGATTCATACCATGTAACTTATGATCATAATGGTTTAGCAAGAATAAATCAATTATCGGATTACTTGACAAGTTCCATTATAGATTATGCTTGCACTTTAGAAGATATACATAAGAGTAAGAGTAGTGATTCAAATGCAAATATGTATCAAATGATGAAAAAGACTATCCAGGTAATAGAAATTTTAAAGGAGAGTTGCGAATTTGGATCTCTACTTTTATGGATGATTTTAGAAGGGGTAATTGGAGCGCCGAAAGCTGTGAGGAGATTAAGTATTAAAGATGAAGAGGAAAATATTTTTAACGAAGTTCATATTGGTGTTAGTCCAGATCAAAAGCTAATACTTTATCTAGGAGATGGTCATCTAGAAGACGATTTTAAAACTGGAATTAATAATTCAATAGAAATCCTAAAGCGTCTATTGTATGTCCAAGATGATGTTTTTATTGTAGATGATTATTTTTATGAACAAATAGGTGAGGCGCCTATTATGCAACTATTAAAAAACTTTGATGTGTCACATAGGCGTGACTGGGACAATATAATCATTGAATTAAATGTATTTAGTGGATACGATTCTAAAACAATAAAGGAGATTGAAAGTAAAAAGCTAGATAAAAGAGCAATTGAAAAATTTATTGAAGGCAAGTATGTAAAGGAATGCTTAGAAAACGAAAAGTATATTTATGAAAAAATAACTCAAGAAACCGAGTTTAAAGAAGTTAAGGTGAATTGGTTTTTACTCCCGTTTAATACAATTAAGGATTTCGAGAGAATAATTTTAGAGGATTTAACGAAAGAGGGGAGTTTTTGATGGGTTACAATGAAATAGTAGCTTCCATAGATAGAAATTATATAAAAGAATTATTAAAAAAACTTAAAAAAATTACCCTTCAACAAGAACTATTTTCTAATGGATTTACCGAACTAACTTTAACTGAGCTTAGAGACCTTACTGAAGTATCGAACATCTTAGCTGCATCATCTGATAATTCAGATAAATTAATAGCCCTTGACATTGCTGTATCCCTTCCGCAAGTTAATAATTCTAGGGGGATTCAATTAAATTCATTTTTAGTCCTAAGAAAACTAGGTAACTATCCAGCAATTAAATTACTTGAGGAAATGACTGATATAAAAGGATATAAACGGCTATTAAGAGGAATTTCTGCTCTTGAAGAATATATATTTGAGAGTTTTAACGAGAAAGAGATAATCAGTAAAAAATATTTGTTAAGTAATTTCCAATATAAAATATTTAATACTATAAATAAAAATAATGCATTAAGTTTATCTGCACCGACTTCTGCTGGGAAATCTTTCATACTATTAAAATATGTCTTGGACTATATTTATAAAAGGAATGTTGGATCTACTGTGGTTTATATAGTGCCTACAAGGGCGCTTATTAAACAAGTAATGAATGATTTTATTGATAACGTATTAGAATTAGGTCTAAAAGATATATATATAGGGTGTTCATCTGAAGTGGAGGTTTTGCTAAAGCAACCTGAAAAATCAAATATTTTAGTGCTTACTCAGGAAAGACTATACCAACTTTGTAGTAACCCTGAATCAAAGAGGATAAAAATTGATATGGTTATAGCCGATGAGGCTCATAACATCCAAAGTGGTGGAAGAGGGGTCTTATTAGAAAGGGCAATTAATTATGTGAAAGATTTATACCCAGAAGTGAAAGTGTTATTTTCTAGTCCATTAGTTAGTAATCCCGAAAAAATGTTATCCATTTTTAATATGGAAGGTGAAAAAGAAAAAAACCAATTTCCTTTAGTTGCTCAAAACGTAATAGAAGTGAAGCAAACTCCGAAAAATCTAAGAATATTTACTAAAATTGATGGGGATGAAGTCGAACTGAAGATAATCCCTTATGGAATTAGAGGAACCTCTAAAGCTAGTATCCTAGCAAACGTTGCAATCAAACTTTGGAATCAAAAAAGTTCTATTATTTATTCAAATGAACCTATGTTATCAACAGATGTTGCTAGAGAGTTGGTATTAAGTGGGAAGTTCCCTGAATTAAATGATGGAAAATTGGAAGAATTTGCAGAATTTATCGAAGAGTATATATCAGAGAATTATGAACTGGCAAATTTTATAAGACGCGGAATCGCTTTTCATTTTGGATCATTGCCATCTATAATAAGATCGGGAATCGAAGATTTATTTAAAGAAGGCGCAATTAAGATAGTTTGTTGTACGTCAACACTTCTTGAAGGGCTAAATATGCCTGCAAAAAACATTTTCATATACAAGCCAGAAAAAGGCCAAAAGAAGCCTATGGATAAACTCAATTTTTGGAATCTGGCAGGAAGAGCTGGGAGAATGGGAAATGATTTTTCAGGTAATATTATTTGCATTAATCCTAATTCTTGGGATGAAAATCCACTCGAAGGTGAAAAACAATTTTCTATAACCCCTTCTTCAGAATTTAGATTAACAAACGAAGCTCATAAATTCAAAGAGTTTATTAGCGATAGAGGAAAGTCATCAGGGGTTGATGATTATAATGAGCAATTAGTGTCATTAGTAGTTAGAAATAAACTTATTGGTAAAAAAATGATTGAATCTCCTTATATGAACGAAGAAAACGCGAATGAATTTTTTGAAATTGATGAAGTAAGTGACCAGATAATAAGTGAATTTCTACCTCCAAAATCTTTATTAATCAGTCTTCCTGGTATTGTTCCGGATAGAATAAATGATTTTTGGCTTTTCTTAATGGAAAACCAAGATAACTATAAGGATCTTCTTCCAATTCGTCCTTTTTACCTCTATGATAGATGTTATGTTAGGTTTAAAGAGATTATAAAATTGATAAATAAGTATTTCATGACTGAAAGAGAATGGTCAGAAGACTTTGTGAAAAAAATAGCGATAACTGGGTATAGATGGGCAACGGGAGAATCTCTGTCCCAGATTATTTTCTATAAAAAAGGCTCTAGTGGATATATAGGAAAAAAACTAACAAGTTACGTAAAAAATAATATTGAATTCTTAAATCAAACCATTCATTTTCAAATGGTCAAATATACACAAATTTATACTCAAGTGTTAATAGAATTCTTAGAAACAATAGGGAAGAAGGAAGAAGCAGATAAGGTTATTAAATTTTCTTCTTATTTAGAGTTTGGTGCAAGCTCTGTTCCTGCATTAGAGTTTATGGCACTAGGTCTCCCAAGAGAAGCAGCTACAAAGTTAGCTGAAAGTTTTCTTTCAACACATTCTGAAGAACCTGAATTTTACATTAATTGGTTGAAAGGAATTAATATAAATAATATGGACATGCCAAGTTATTTGAGGAAACAAATTAAAAATGTACAAGAGATTTTATAGCGGACATTAGTCACATGATTGCCAACGTTATAAGGCTTACAAAATAAATACTTGTTAACATTTTTCTAACAAAATCTAACGGGGATTTACCGCACTTTTTGCAACACTCGGTAAACGATTTTTCTGCCATCACCATCAAAGCAATGTAGAAGTTGACACGAATATGGTATTAAATACACCATATTAGGTGCCATACCCAGTTAATGTTCTTCCCGCAGCAATATAATTCATTGCAGCGGGGAATTTTTTTATAACATAGGTGTACCTGTGCATAAAATGTCTCCTATAGCACCTATTAATAGCTAGAAATTACCGGTGTCTATTTTCGGAAATAGACAAATATAATAGGATAATTTTAAATTTTACTACTACAATCCCAAAGAAACAACCTGCTTTGAAAACCGAAGAATGCACATTGCTGTTCGCTCCATTTGTTTTTCTAGTATATATTGAGATTCGTTTAATGTTATGTATTGGCCATTTTTAAAATAAACCAACGTTTTTTTGAAGGTTTTGTCCTTGGGATTTTTTTGTTTTTGATGAATTTGACATGATGGTAAAAGATCCAATTGCATTCATACACATTTGGTGAAAGGGTAGGGAAGGCGGGATATGATTCCGCCTGGGATACCGCTTATCTTCACCCATCGTATGCGGCCCCGCCTTCTACAGGCTGAGTCAATAATTTCCGAATGGAGCACAAATAGCTGTTGATTTTCTTCTAATACAATTGTGCAATAATCTATGTGTGTTGCCGGTAATAATGCCATTGTACTTCTGTTTACTTCATAATGATCTAATATTCTTTTCATTCACATCCACTCCTTTTGGACTTTTTTAGGTTGATTAAAATACACACTTAAGAAAACGCTTACAAAACTATAGTCATCACCTCCTCGATAACTAATGTTAAATCACAAGTATTTTGGAACAAAATATAAACTGGGAATCTAATGAGGTTAGGAGAAATTTGGCGGACTATGAACTAGTAATCATAAATATAAAAGGTGCTAGTCTTGATCACTGCTAGCAAGGTCTATTATTTTCCTAATATCATCAATATCGAGAGCATCAGCTAATTTCTCGATGTGATGAAAACTAATACTCTGTTTCTTATGATTTGCTAATTCACTTAAGGCAGCATGACGAATATCAGCTTGACGTGATAATTCTCTTAGAGATATTCCTCTTTGTTCGGTTAATTCTTTAATTTTTATTATCACTTTTTTCGTCATAGTTCTCCCTACAAATCTATTAATATTACTATAAGAAAAAAGTACCATATGCTCAGAATCTATGTGGTACGCATTCGCGTATCGTTTGGAAATAAATATCTTTCCACTGTGTCAAGGGTTGAAAATGGAAATGGGACAGGGGGTCGGGAAATCTGGCACAAATGTATCATACAAAGGATCATCAGCTCGGTGATTGAAATGTTGATGAATTGGAGAATTACAATGAGGCATGAAAATAAAATAATAAACTTAAAATTAGTTTTTGCAAAGTTCATATCGAACAAAATTGATTAATAATTCAAATGCCCAAAACTCCTTTAAAGCACTCCTTGATAAGCAATTATGTAAATAATCCATATTGAGCAAACGGGGGGCTATTGCACAACAGCAATCTTCTTCAATCAGGTGCTTTAAGTCATGATAGTAATATTAAAAAAGCAATTAGCGCCGTATTCCCCTTCAAAATCTATTGATTTAGTGGGGGTTAGGCGCTAAGGTCTTATTCA
>JAENZK010000109.1 GCA_016841285.1 Guptibacillus hwajinpoensis
TTGGCCTAACAATTCTCGTATTATACTTGGCATCAAGAAGATCTTTAAATACTCCATATTTATGGCCGTTTATACCATTTGATCTAAAAGCGTTTATACAGATTGTTATTCGGGTGTCTGTTCCACAAACTAAAACAAGGCTTAATGTAACAAATCCGCGCGATGATAAAAAACAACCTACAGGTAGAAAGCCGTTGTTAAATTGAAAAAATATTTAAAAAATACAAAATGTATAATTTAAATTATTGCCAATATAACTTTGTATATGGTAAAGTTTTATTTATTAATGATAGAGCAATATAAGAGCTGTCACAAAAAATGTCAGGCCCAAATATAGGAATTTTCCTATAAAACTTGACACTTTTTCAGACAGCTTTTCTTGATAAGCGTGTCGTGTATCGCCACACGCATTCGATTAGGAGGGGGAAACGTATGTTTTTTTATGGAACAAGTCGCATTAACACTTTAGGTCATCTTGAAATTGGCGGAGTAGACACAGTTGATTTAGCAAAAGAATATGGTACTCCATTATTTGTTTATGATGTAGCTCTTATGAGAAAAAGAGCAAGAGCATTTAAACAAACATTTGATAATAGTCAGGTTAAGGCTCAAGTAGCCTATGCAAGTAAGGCTTTTTCAACAATTGCGATGATTAACTTAGCAGAAGAGGAAGGTCTAAGTCTTGATGTTGTTTCAGCGGGAGAGCTTTATACAGCATTGGCAGCCAATTTTCCTGCTGAACGCATCCATTTTCATGGCAATAACAAAAGTGTAGAAGAAATATCAATGGGAATTGAAGCCGGTATCGGTTGTTTTGTTGCTGACAATTTCTATGAGCTACAAATGTTGCAACAAATAGCAAAAGAAAAAGGCACTAAGGTTTCCGTATTATTACGTATTTCTCCAGGAGTTGAGGCCCATACACATGATTATATTAGCACTGGGCAAGTAGATTCTAAATTTGGTTTTGACCTAAAAAGTGGACAGGTTGAAAAAGCAATCGAAATTACAAGAAATTCAGAAAACCTTGAACTTCTAGGAGTCCATAGTCATATTGGTTCCCAAATTTTTGAAACTGCTGGATTTTTAATGGCTGTAGATACTATTTTTGAAGCCATTGAGAAATGGTCAAATGAATTAAGCTATGTTCCGAAGGTGTTAAATTTAGGTGGTGGCTTCGGTATCCGCTATACAGAAGAAGATGATCCTATTCCACCTGAGAACTACGTCGTTGAAATTATTGATAAAGTAAAATCACATGTTAATAATCTCGGGATCGAAATGCCTGAAATCTGGATTGAACCAGGGCGCTCTATTGTAGGAGATGCTGGTACAACACTATATTCCATTGGCTCAAATAAAGAAATTCCTGATGTAAGAAAATATGTAGCTGTAGATGGCGGTATGGGAGATAACCTACGTCCCGCCTTATACCAAGCTAAATATGAAGCAGTCTTAGCCAATCGAGTTAACGATGCTGCTGAAGAAAAGGTTTCTATTGCAGGTAAATGCTGTGAATCAGGTGATATGCTTATTTGGGATTTACCTCTTCCAAAGGCTAATCCCGGAGATATTTTAGCTGTTTTCTGTACAGGAGCCTACGGTTATTCAATGGCTAATAATTATAACCGTATTCCAAGACCGGCTGTTGTCTTTGTTGAAAATGGCGAGGCACAGCTTGTGGTTAAACGTGAAAGCTATGAGGATTTAATCCATTTAGATATTCCATTAAAAAGTAAATTAAAAATGGGTTAATATGCAATAGAAACGTAATACTATATTCAAAGTGTCCTTATTCAGGACACTTTTTATTTTTCTGTTTTTATGTTATAAATATAAGCATCATACATAATCAAAAAATGGATATAAATAGAAAGGTTGACACAAATGGATGAAATGAAACATAGCTCCTCGAATTTTATAAAAAATATTATTATAGAGGATTTAAAGGAAGGAAAATATGAAGAAGTTATTACAAGATTTCCACCAGAACCCAACGGTTATTTACATATTGGACATGCAAAATCAATCATTTTAAATTTTGATTTAGCTGATGAATTTAATGGAAAAACAAATTTACGTTTTGATGACACAAATCCTTTAAAGGAAGATACTGAATATGTTGAATCTATTAAAGAGGATGTTAAATGGCTTGGTTATGAGTGGGACAATCTTTTCTTTGCTTCGGATTATTTTGAAGAAATGTATAAACGTGCAGTCCTTTTAATAGAGAAGGGAAAAGCGTATGTAGATGATTCTACACCCGAAGAAATCCGCGAAATGAGAGGGACACTGAAGGAGCCAGGTAAGGAGAGTCCATATCGAAATCGTTCCATTGAAGAAAATCTGGATCTCTTTAAAAGAATGAATGATGGAGAGTTTAAGGATGGCGAAAAGGTTTTACGTGCTAAAATTGATATGGCCTCTCCTAATATAAATTTGAGAGACCCCGTTATTTACAGAATAGCTCATGCCTCGCACCATAATACGGGAGATAAATGGTGTATCTATCCAATGTATGACTTTGCACACCCGCTTGAGGATGCCATTGAAGGTGTAACCCATTCAATTTGTACGTTGGAATTTGAAGATCATCGACCTCTTTATGACTGGGTAGTACGCGAATGTGAAATGGCAGCACAGCCAAAGCAAATTGAATTCGCTCGCTTGAACATTACAAACACTGTAATGAGTAAACGAAAATTAAAGCTTTTAGTGGATGAAGGTTTTGCAGATGGCTGGGATGATCCGAGAATGCCAACTATCTCAGGGTTAAGAAGAAAAGGATATACACCAGAAGCGATTCGTGCTTTTTGTAAAGAAATTGGGGTTGCAAAAGCTTATAGTGTTGTTGATGAACAAATGCTTGAGCATTTTGTGAGAGAAGATTTGAAATTAAAAGCACCACGAACGATGGGGATTATTCGTCCACTTAAGGTTGTCATAACAAATTACCCTGAAGGACAAGTGGAATGGCTCGAAGCTGAAAATAACCCAGAAAACCCAGAGATGGGAGTGCGGAAAATTCCATTTGCAAGGGAAATATATATCGAACAAGATGATTTCATGGAAAACCCTCCAAACAAATATTTCAGGCTTTTCCCTGGCAATGAGGTTCGCTTAAAGCATGCTTATTTTATTAAGTGTCATGACTTTATTAAAGACGAAAATGGGAATGTGGTTGAACTCCATTGTACTTATGACCCTGAAACTAAAAGTGGCACCGGTTTTACGGGCCGTAAAGTAAAAGGTACATTGCATTGGGTTGAAGCAACTCATGGAAAACAAGCAGAGTTCAGATTATATGAACCGTTTATTTTAGATCAAGAAGAAAATGAAGAGGATGGAAAAACATTTTTAGATTACGTTAACCCTAACTCTATAGAAATTTTACAAGGGTTTGTCGAGCCTGAAATGATAAACGCAAAAATACAAGATAAGTTTCAATTCTTTAGACATGGATATTTTAATGTCGATTCAAAACACACAACTCCAGAAAAACCTGTTTTCAATCGAATAGTGTCATTGAAAAGTTCGTTTAAATTATAGAACTAAATAATTAATGGAAGTGTCTGGTATATACCTTAATGGAACCAGACACTTTTTGCGTTTTATCTCCTAATTTTCCCAATATTGTGGATGAAATGTGAAAAAAATAAAAAAATTTCAGTTTTTTCTATAAAGCGACAGGATTTTTTTAAAGTTTGTAGAATTAGAGATAAAGACAAATCATTGTCTGGATTCTTGTCATAGGAGGTGAATTATGAAAAAGGTACTTACAGCATTTTTCTCCATGATTATCTTGCTAGCGTTTTCAGGAAATGTCTTTGCTGCCAATGAAGAAGATACTACGGCTGCTGAAAACATAATCGCAAGTGCAGAAAAATACATAGGCACTCCTTATGGAGGCGATTTTGATTGCTCTGGCTACGTTTATAAAGTATTTAATGAAAATGGAATAGAACTACCACGTTCTTCTAGGACGCAATATAAACATGGAGAAAGTGTAGAAAAAGCGAACTTACAAAAGGGTGATTTAGTATTTTTTAATACATCTGGATCTGGCATTTCGCATGTAGGTATATACATAGGTGATAATAAGTTTATACACTCATCGACATCTAATGGTGTAATGATTTCAAAACTAAATGATCCGTACTATTGGGGTAAACGTTACGTTGGAGCAGCTAAAGTATTATAATATAGAACGATAAAAAGCAGAACCTTAACTATTATTTAAGTTCTGCTTTTTGTTTAGCTTTAAATTTTTTTATTCTTATCAAATAGTGTAAAATAAGGAAGAATAAAATCAGTAGGAGGAATACATAACATGAAAAAGGGATCCATCGAATTTGAAAATGGAGAAAAGATTGTTATTGAACTTTTCCCAAATGAAGCGCCTGGAACAGTTGCAAATTTTGAAAAGTTAGCAAATGAAGGATTTTATAATGGTTTAACGTTCCATCGCGTTATTCAAGGCTTTGTAGCTCAAGGAGGGTGCCCTTACGGTAATGGGATGGGTGGTCCTGGCTACACTATTAAATGTGAAACAGAGGGAAATCCTCATAAACATATTCCTGGTTCTTTATCTATGGCACATGCTGGTAAAGATACTGGAGGAAGTCAGTTCTTCATCGTCCATGAATCACAGCCACATTTAGATGGTGTTCATACAGTATTTGGTCAAGTAATTGAAGGAATGGATACTGTACTTAGAATTCGTCAAGGCGATGTAATGAAGGAAGTAAAAGTTTGGGAAGAATAAATAGAAAGGCGGAAGTGCCTGTCTAGCGACGTATAAACTGGAGTCCATCGACTGAGATAAAGGAAACACGATGAACGAAGTGAATCGATGTTGACTTATCGTAGGGAGGTGGGCGAAGTTTACGAGTCGCTGGGCACTGGAGCTGGACAAAGAAAAGCGTAAACCACCCGGTTAGCGCCGTTCGGACTGGACTGAGCCGTAGGAGATAAAGGAAACACGACGAGCGTAGTGAGTCGATGTTGACTTATCGTACGGAGGTGAAGGAAGTCGCGCTAGGCGCTGGGTGGTTGAAGCTGGACAATGATCCACAAAACTTAATCTATAGATGCCCCTGTCAATTCATTGACAGGGTTATTTTTCTTTTTTGGCTTATTTATAACAGAAATAATAAATGCCCTTCTGACAAACTATATGTTTGAAAGGGGGTTTTAACATTGAACAAATTGATCAATGTGTTATCAACATCTTTTCTAATTATGGGGCTAGCAGCTGGTTGTGGGGTAGCAAACAATGAAGCAGGAAACGATCGAAATAATTTAACCCCAGTGGGTTATGATAATAATACGAGATATGCACCACTATATGTAACGGATCCAACAGAAACACCTGTTGATGATAATAATGCTGGTATTAACGATGGAACTAAAGAGTATAGTCCTGATCCGGCACTTAATCAAGATGAAGCAAATGACGGTGACGGGGATGAAACAGATACTAATACTGGCACTGACAATGGAACTAACGGCACGCCATCCGAAACCACCACCGATAATGGAACAACTAATACCGGTACCGATACTAATAATAATGAAGAGACACCTGGCACCGACACAAATACAGAAAACAATACTGGCACAGATAATGACACACCTAATCCGGAAGCAAATGAACGAACAGAGACTCAGACACCAACTTTAGGTGGAAATGTAACAATATTTAGCGATGTACCTAAAGATAGTGGATATTATAACGATATCCACGAAGCAAGAAAGCTGAACTTGATGAATGGTACTGATCTAGAAAAAAATTTATTTGGATATAAACAGGCTATTACAAGAGAGCAAATGGCATCAATTTTAATGAAGGCATACCGTGCCGGATATATTTCCGGAATTACTACAAATGACAAAACAGAAAATAACACAAGTACTAACAACACCGGCACCAATAATACAGAAACAAACAATGAGACAACTGGTACAAACAACAATACCGGAACTAATAATACAAATAACACAAACAATAATACAACTGGTACAACCGGAGCGGGTCAATAAATAGGCTTCAATAAAAGGAGGCTCACCCTTTTTTGGGTGCGG
Organism: Guptibacillus hwajinpoensis; assembly: GCA_016841285.1. Lineage (GTDB taxonomy): Bacteria > Bacillota > Bacilli > Bacillales > Bacillaceae_J > Schinkia. The sequence continues at coordinate 6,085 of JAENZK010000109.1, forward strand.
CCTCTTTAATTTACCCATTGATTACATAAGACGAATCGGTTATTATTTTCAATAAGGTAATACTTGCTATTGAATGATAAAAGCAAAGAGGGATTTAGCATGTTAATTCGTTATAAGAAAAATTATGAAAAAATAGCTATGGGGCTTCTTTCTTTTATGCCGTCCGAAAAAGATTTGAAACGGCTTCAAGGTACAATTAAGCTGTATGAGGAAGAGCAAGACTGGCAGCTCTATCTTTATAAGGAAGATGATATTATCGGAGCTATTGGCGTCAAGATCAAAGAAGATGTCGCAGAACTCCGGCATATTAGCATTAATCCTTCTTATCGAGGACAAGGAAAAGGAAAGGCCATGCTAAATGCTCTTCGTAATCAATTAGGTAATATGAAAATAAAACCATCAGAAAATACACTTGATTTTTTTGAAAGATGCCGTGAGCAATCAAAAGACCTTTGTGAAGAGTTAACAGACCCTGATTCCGATTAGGAATCGGGTCTTTTGTTTTTTCTTAATCGCAATTGTTTTTCTCTTTCAAGGATTACGCTCTGTCGATTGCGTAAAGTATGTTTTTTAATTAGAGAGGGATTTGATAAATCGCTCTTTTCGTTCCATGCAAAACCCAGTAATTGACAGCGATTCATAGCACGTTCTAATAATTTTTTATCATGTATGGGCAGGCTTATACTATAATAAGATAGGCAGTTTTCAATTTCTTTTAACCGTTTACGAAGCAAAATTAAAAGTTTCTCATAGTCTAAACCTAGCTTAATAATGGCATCTTTTTTCTCTTCAATGATATCCAGGGACTTACGTAATATACGATAAGCACCTTTCATATTACCGGAACGTTGATGGTATAAGGCAACGGAGAGTTGAATAAGGCCTACCCAAACCGATTTTTTTCGATCATTTTCGTTCGTTTGCTTCCAGTAGTCTTCGAGAATTTCATGACATTCAAAGTAATCCCTAGAACCATGAAACTGAACGAGAAAATCTATGTATGCGTCTGGATACATTTTAACCATCCTTCCTTAAGGATTTCTAATTCCATATAGTTTACCATAAAACAAAAAAGAAGTGCCCAAATAGGCACTCCCCTCTTCAAATGGTGCTTATAACCAAGCTGCACCTACGATAATTAAAAGAATAAACAATACAACGATTAAGGCGAATCCGCCACCGTAACCAAATCCTACTGCTCCACTCATTATTAAATTCCTCCTTTATTTGATTGATGCTTACGGTAATAACATATGAAAAAAGGAAAAACTTGTATAGGCATATATCAGGGTACCGGAAAAATTCGTGAAATTGGGCAAATTAAAACAAAAAATGGTTATTTTATTGACCCTCTATAGAATTGGCTCAAATTTTGCTATTATTAATTTAGTTGTGTATTATTTTTTGTTTTTACTTTTTTACATATTATTTTGGTGGGATAATGATGGAATATAATGTTAAAATAGATGCCTTTGAAGGTCCGCTTGACCTTCTTTTACATTTAATAAATCGATATGAAATAGATATTTATGATATTCCAATGGCTCAAATAACAGAACAATATTTAAACTTTATTCATACGATGCAGCAACTTGAGCTGGATGTGGCCAGTGAATATCTTGTCATGGCGGCGACACTGCTCGCTATAAAAAGTAAAATGCTGTTACCCAAAAACGAAGAAACTCTTGATGAAGAATTAGAGTTTAATGGGGATGACATGGAAGAAGACCCTCGTGATGAGTTAATGAGACGATTGCTTGAATATAGAAAATATAAGGAAGCAGCAACTCATTTGAAGGAATATGAACAAGATCGAAGTCTGTTATATACAAGACCTCCTGGAAATTTGGCGCAATATATACCTGAAACAAGAGAAAATCCAATTTCTGATGTATCGTTATATGATATGTTAAGCGCTCTTCAGCAATTAATGAAGCGGAAAAAATGGAAGGAGCCTAAGCATACCACAGTACAGCGTCAGGAAATTCCGATCCAGCAAAGAATGGAGCAAATTATGGAGGAGCTAGATAAAGTGGAGGGAAGACAAAGCTTTTCATCACTTTTTCCAATCTATGAAAGGTCTTATATTGTAGTGACATTTTTAGCTATTTTAGAATTAATGAAAAACAATGCGATTCGCTGTGAACAAGAAAAGAACTTCGAAGATATATTCATTTACAGCATGAAAGGAGTTTACACAGATGAAGCTTGAACAAATGAAAGCCATTGTCGAAGGGTTATTATTTATCGTTGGTGACGAGGGAATTGATATAAAGCAAATTGCAGATGTTCTGCAAATTAGTGAAATCGTAGCAGTACAATTAATAGAGGAATTAAAAGCGGATTATTCAAATGAATTTCGTGGCATAGATTTAGTAGAGGTTGCTGGAGTCTATCAATTAACGACGAAGAAAGAGCATGCAGAATATTTTAAACGGTTAGTGGAGTCCCCGACCACATCAACATTGTCACAGGCAGCGTTAGAAACCTTAGCGATAATCGCCTATAAACAACCGATCACAAGGGCTGAAATTGAAGAAATAAGAGGAGTAAAAACAGAGCGACCACTCTCTACTTTAATGTCGAAATCCTTAATTAAAGAGGTTGGGCGTGCAGAGGGAACAGGAAGAGCTTATTTGTACGGTACGACGAAGGATTTTTTAGAGTATTTTGGTCTCAAGACTTTAGATGAACTTCCTCCATTACCGGAAAAAATAAATGAGGAGGATATCCGACAAGAAGAAGCTGACTTGTTTTTTGAAAAATTTCAGGAAACTTTTGCTGAATAACTTGAAGAGTATTAAAAACGTCTTCTATAATATTAGTGTACATATTTGGATGACTAAAATAACATAAAATGGTGGGATGGAATATGCTAATTAAGGAAATTAAAGGTTACGAATTAGAAAAAGCACAGCCAAATACATCTGAAGACTTCTTTAACCGCTCAGAAGTTACATTCATAGATAATGGAACGGAGAAAACCTTTCATTTACTGTATGTAAGATATTTTGATGAAATTTTCAACGAATTTGTCCCTTATGAAAATGATCCTGTATTTACTGTAGGTGGAAAGGAAGTTAATTTCAAAGATATTATCGGTTTGGTTTGTATGTTAAAAAATCCTGAATTAAAAAACCGCAAGCGGGTTTATATCAATGAGAAAAATGAATTGCTGGAGTATTGTAAAGGAATTGACTATGACAAGCTACCGCAAATAGTTGAGCAAATTTCAAAAGGTGGATATGAATTATAGTAGTAAAGAAAAGCATGATGGCATGTAACCATTATGCTTTTTACTTTGTTCACGTTTAATTCTCATCAACATACAATAAATCTGGAATCAATTCTTAACTAAGGTGAGTAGGGGGAACAAACGTGAATTCCAAGGATTATCAGCAATATTTGATAGATTTGAAGGATTGGTCAAATCAAGTTGAAACCATTTTAATGGAACAAAATGTTGATGAAGAGGCCTATTCAAGTTGGAAACAACAAATGGATAATTTAATGAAGCAAATCGAAGAAAAAATAGAAAAGCAAGAATTAGATGAAGACGATTTACTCGAAGTAGAAAAAGAGGCTCGAGGACTTTATGAAGAAGCTAAAAAAGTTCAGTTGAAACCATTTTAAAACGGCAATAGCCGTTTTTTTTGTACCCTACTTTTTAATCATATCCACTCATGTCCTTCATATACTTGTACAAACAACAGGTGAAGGGACGTGTAGTTTTTTATGTCATGTTTAAAAAAAGTGATACTTTTACATATTGTAGTTATTTTTTTAATGTCTGTATTTATGCCATATAAAGGGGCAGCTTTTTCAAATGTTTCAGCGGAAACGGCAATCTTGATGGATGCTGAATCTGGGCGTGTCCTTTATGAAAAGGCCGCTCATAAAAAAATGCGGATTGCCAGTATCACAAAAATCATGACCGCTATTTTAGCAATTGAATCTGGGAAATTAGATGAGTCGGTGAAAATTAGCAATAATGCTGTTCGCACAGAAGGGTCATCGATTTATTTAAAGCCTGGAGAAAAGATAAAGCTTGAACATTTAGTATACGGATTAATGCTTCGTTCAGGAAATGATTCAGCCGTAGCCATAGCCGAATACGTTGGGGGTAGTGTGGAAGGATTCGTATTCTTAATGAACCAAAAAGCCAGGGAAATCGGGATGAGGAATACTGTCTTTTCAAATCCCCATGGATTAGATGATCATGAAAATCATTTTTCCACTGCCTATGATATGGCTATTCTTACTAAATATGCGATGGAAAATGAGAAATATCGGGAAATTGCTGGAACAAAAGTTCACCGAGCACCAAATCCGGATGAGAAATGGGATAGAAGTTGGAAAAATAAAAATAAACTGCTCACCGGGCTATATGAATATTCAACCGGAGGCAAAACAGGATTTACTAAACGGGCTAAACGAACTTTAGTTTCTACCGCCGAGAAGGATGGTCATGATCTAATTGCAGTTACGTTAAACGGCCCTAATGATTGGAAAGACCATATTTCGATGTTTGAATGGGGTTTTGCCCAATATGACCTAGAAAATGTAGTGAAGAAAGGTATTGTTCATTCAGTTAAGGATGATTTTTATAAAGGAAAAGTAGTTGTCCGGCGGGATTTCCTATATCCGGTTACAGATGAAGAAAAAGAAAATTTAAAAGTTGAGGTTAAATTGATTAAACCGAATCCAAAATGGAAAAAGAGTAAGGATATTCCTGCACCATGTGGAAAAATGATAATAAAGCTTGATGATAAAAACATTGGAGAAATACCATTATATTTTGATAAGCGAGGAAAAGTAAGTCAAGAAACATGGTTTTCTACCCTTAAAGAAATGTTCTTTTCCATGATAGGGGTAAACAATCATGGTTAATATTATTTGGGTAGCTATGACTATTATTGGAATCGTATTTGCCATGATTAACGGTACTATGGATGATGTAAATAAAGCTATTTTTACTGGTGCCAAGGAAGCGGTTGCTATTTGTATAGGTTTAATTAGTATTTTAGTTTTTTGGCTCGGTCTTATGAACATAGCTCAAGAGGCTGGATTATTAACACGTCTTTCTAGGCTTTTTCAACCGCTAATTACAAAATTGTTTCCAGAAGTGCCAAAGGACCATCCAGCGATGGGGTTTATTCTTTCAAATATGATTGCTAATTTATTTGGTTTAGGGAATGCAGCTACACCTATGGGGATAAAGGCAATGGAGCAATTAAAAATATTAAATGACAATAAAAGCTCTGCTAGCAGATCAATGATTACCTTTTTGGCGATTAATACTTCAAGTATAACGTTAATCCCTACAACTGTTATTGCCATCAGAATGAATTATGGGTCAGCAGCTCCAACCGAAATTGTTGGAACAACACTTGTAGCATCACTTTTTTCAACGGCTGCTGCGATTATGATCGATCGCTATTATCATCATCGCAGGGTGAAAAAAGGGGGGTATAAAAGATGATGAATGCAATCAATTTACTCTCTCTCTGGCTAATTCCGATCATCATCGGATTTATCCTACTTTACGGAACGATAAAAAGAGTACCAACATATGAAACATTTGTTGAGGGTGGAAAGGAAGGCATCCATATCGCTTTCTCAATTATCCCCTATCTTGTTGGGATGCTAGTGGCAATCACTGTATTCAGGGAGTCGGGTGCCCTTGAATTCTTTATGAATCTAATCAGGCCCTATTTGATGGCGATCGGTATTCCTGCAGATATCGTTCCATTAGCGATTATCAGGCCAATATCAGGAAATGCTGCGTTAGGAATCACATCGGATTTAATTGCAACACATGGACCTGACTCATTTATTGGAAGATTAGCGTCTACAATGCAAGGGAGTACGGATACAACCTTTTACATTTTAACCGTTTATTTTGGTGCTGTAGGTATTAAGAAAATGGGTGATGCCTTAAAGGTTGGTTTATTGGCAGACTTCATTGCGATCATAGTGTCAATTATAGTTGTAACACTTGCATTTGGATAAGGATTATAAATTATTTCACTGGACATAGGACCTTCCTATGTCCTTTATTATGTCTAGCTCCGGCGCCTAGCGACTCGTAAACTTCGCTCACCTCCCTACGATAAGTCAACATCGATTCACTTCGTTCATCGTGTTTCCTTTATCTCAGTCGATGGGCTCCAGTTTAAACGTCGCTATCTAGGCGCCTTCGCTTTTCTTTATTTTCGACAAAATTTTGTGCTTTGGCTTGAGAAATGGGAATGATACAAGTAAGATGGAATCTGAGGTGAAAAATACTATGGAACGTTTGCAGAAGGTTATTGCTCATGCCGGAATTGCATCCAGAAGAAAAGCAGAACAATTAATTACCGAAGGGAAGGTAAAAGTAAACGGTAAGATTGTTAAAGAATTGGGTGTTAAGGTATCAGCAAATGATAAAATCGAAGTTGAAGAAATTCCTATTCAAAGAGAGGTACCTGTCTATTACTTATTATATAAACCTAGAGAAGTGATTTCAGCTGTAAGTGATGATAAAAATAGAAAAGTTGTCACAGAGTTTTTTCCATTGGAAAAAAGAAGAATTTTTCCAATCGGAAGATTAGACTATCATACATCGGGTTTGCTGCTTCTTACGAATGATGGTGAATTTGCTAATGTGTTAATGCACCCGAAATATAATATCGACAAGGAATATGTTGCAAAAGTGAATGGAATTCCAACCCGTGAAGACTTAAGAAAATTAGAGAAGGGTGTGCAATTAGAAGAAGGAAAAACAGCACCCGCTAAAGCAAAGATTTTGTCATTGGATAAAAAAAAGGGAACATCGATTGTACAACTTACCATCCATGAAGGTAAAAATCGCCAAGTACGCAGAATGTTTGAAGCAATTGGCTACAAAGTTCAGAAATTAAAAAGGGAGAGATATGGCTTTCTCGATTTACGGGGATTAAATCCAGGAGACTATCGTGAACTTACCCCACATGAAGTTAAACAGCTTCGCAACTTGGCTGTCACACAACATTCATAATATTAGCACTATGTATAAGGTGTTTAATGCTATAATAGGAAAAAATAAAATGGGGGATGTTTGGATTGAAGAAGCAGCGGTTGGTAGTACGGACTATTATCTTGATTGTATTAGTTGGAGCACTAGCATATACGCTATATACAAACTTTTTTACTGATAAACAATTGGTCGGAATAGGCGATGAGGCACCCAATTTTGTACTTACAGATTTAAATGGAAATAAGGTGGAGTTTGATAGTTACCGTGGAAAAGGCGTTTTCCTTAATTTCTGGGGTACATGGTGTAAGCCATGTGAGAAAGAGATGCCTTACATCGAAAAGCAATACCAAGTCTTTAAAGATCAAGGTGTTGAGGTGTTAGCCGTT
>JAENZK010000484.1 GCA_016841285.1 Guptibacillus hwajinpoensis
ATGCTTACACAAATTAATCTTCGTTTTGGGTGCCTAAAAGCCAATCCTAAAAAAGGGGTCTGCGTAAAATCTTGTGTAAGTAATATTTGACAATCTTCGCAAGGCGAAAAACTATAGGTATGAAAAAAGATAAACTGGCAATACTATAATTGCCTTTTACCATAAAACAGGATAGGGCAATGCAGAAGTGCAACCCGAGCGGTTCTATGGTTTTTACACTAAAACGGACGGACTTATGCTGTCCGTTTCCTTTTGTCCGTTTTAGGGAAAACAAAAGCGAAAAACTTCAGGGGTTTGGGGACAGAGTCCCCAATTATGATGTTTGGTTTAAAATCTCAAGCTGGCTCAAGATCATATCCCAATTACGATAACGCATTGTCCATTTTTTTGTAATGTTTTGAGATGCTAAGAAAAGCATTTTTCTTAAACTATCATCATTAGGAAAAATAGACTTTGTTTTTGTTACCTTTCTAAATTGACGATGCAGCCCCTCAATTATATTCGTAGTATATATTATTCTCCTAATTTCTGGAGGATATACAAAGAAGGTAGCTAAAATATCCCAATTTTCTTCCCATGATCTAACCGCAGATGGATACTCTTTACCCCATTTTTCTTTAAATTCTATAAGTTTTTCCATGGCCATTTCTTCATTGATAGAAGTATAGATTAATTTTAAATCAGCGACAAATTCTTTTATGTGTTTATAAGAAACATATTTAGTACTTGAACGAATCTGGTGAATGATACAACGTTGAATACCGGCAAATGGATAAACGGCTTGAATGGCCTCCCTGAAGCCTGTAAGCCCATCTACACAGAAAAGATTAACCGTTTTTACCCCTCTCGTTTTCAAATCGGTCAACACGCCTAACCAAAACTTACTGCTTTCGTTTGCACCAACCCAAATGCCCAATATTTCTTTATATCCTTCATTATTGATTCCTAAAACAACATAGGCTGCCTTCGTGACGATTTGGTGATTATCTCGAATCTTATAGTGAATGGCATCCATGAAAATAAAAGGATAATAGGCTTCAAGTGGACGGCTTTGCCACTCATTTACTTGTGGCATAATCTTCTCACTAATCTTACTTACTAGCTCGGAGGAAATGTCAATATTATAGAGATCTTTGACTTGTTCCTGGATATCCCTTGTAGACATACCATGAGCGTATAAAGACAGAATTTTTTCCTCCAGACCGTCCACATTTCTTTGGTATTTGACTAAAATCTTTGGCTCGTACGAGCCGTTTCTGTCCCTCGGAACACTAACTTCAACTTCACCAAATTGTGTTTTTAATTTACGTTTGGTTGAGCCATTTCGGTAATTGCTAGGTCCATCGGTCTTACGCTGGTGCTTCTCATAACCTAGCTGCTCATCAATTTCACATTGAAGTACTTGCTCCAAAACATCAGAAAACATTTCTTTGATCGTTTCCATGATTTGATCAGTACTAGTGAATCTTTGCTCCTTGACCATTTCCTTAATTAGTTCCTTTGGTAATTTCATGTCGAAAAAACCTCCTTAGCAAAAATTATTTATCCTAATTTTCGCCAAGGAGGATTGATTTCAAACGTATTTACACAACTTTTTCCGCACCGTCTAAAAAAGAGATTGGCTTTTTACTGCTGGGTTAATCTTCAGATTTTGGATTCAG
>JAENZK010000110.1 GCA_016841285.1 Guptibacillus hwajinpoensis
GATTCCCCCCTATAAATTTTGTGAATCTTGTTTTAGTCTTTTGAGATTCCGTCTAACTTATAGACGTTTTTAAAGTGATTTAGTTACGATTGCCCAGAAATTAAAAATCATTTATAGAAAAACATCCCCTTACTATTTTTCTATAAGATATGATCTTTCAGAATCATCATTCCCTTACGCTGCTCTGTTTTAACTTTTCTATCCGAACAGCCTAAAATATCTGAAGTTTCTTGTATCGAAAATTTTTGAATAAAGCGTAGAACTAGTACAGAACGTTGCTCATTAGTACATTGACCTATACATTTGAATAACCTCCGCATTTTTTCATCTTGAATAGCAATTTCTTTTGGAAGTGGTGAATTTTCTTCTTTAGAACATAATAGGCTTTGCCTTTTTTTCTTTTTTAATCTATCAACAGCAACCTGTTGAGCTATGGAAAATAAATATATTTTCTCATTACTTTTCGATTCGAATTGATCGTATGAATTTAATACTTGAATATAAACCTCTCGGGATAACAATTCTGCTTGTTCACGATTTCTAACCATATAAAATAAAAAGTTAAACAGGTCAAAGTTATACTTTTCATAGAGACATTTAAATGTTTCTTTCATACTCTACCTCCAAGCCTTTCACTTCTATGGGCCCTGCTTCTTTCATTTCAGACATTTTAAAGCATATGAAAAATCTAGGACCATTCTAGTATAAGATGCAATTCTTAATAAAAAATGGGGTAATTTCTTAAGTTTTTCTTAATAATGATAAAAATTAATCAAAAAAAAGAACCCTAACGTTTAAAGGGTCCTTTAAAAAGATGATTTCGCTATAGCCTTTAGTTTAATTATATCAACAAAAAGAAGCGTTAACCCTTATTTGGATCAACGCTATCCTGTAACACCGTATCTTTATTGTGGTGGATTCTCCACCCCAAAATGAATCCAATCTTCTTTTGGCGGTCCATAAACTCCAAATGGCTTCAATCCTGCCTGCCGCATAAGAACAGTAATTTGTCCACGGTGATGAACAATGTGCTTGATTAATCCCATTAGGATTGAGGCATTTGTTTCTTGTCTTCCAAAAGCATTTTGTATTTGTTTCAGTGATTCATCATTCCGTTGCTCTTCGTTAACTTTAACAGCGTTAACACTTACCTTTTTAAACGTTTCAGCAATTTCCTTTGCCGAGGTTGGGACATTTTCAGCATTTGTTACTTTTTCTATCTTTAACCCAAATTCAACCAAGTAATCTGGAATATTTGTTGTAAAATGCCACGCAATTCTTCCTATATTACGACCCTCTGGATAAACTTGTTGCTTCAATGAATCATCAGTCAAACCATCTAATACATTCTGAGTTAATGCAGCTTCCTTGTTCCATTCTTTAATAAAGTCTGAAATTTTTACATACATATATAATCCCTCCTAATTCTTTATCTATTTGTGATTATATATTATAATGGTGACAATTTATGTCACTGTTATTTTTTGGAGGATTGCATGGCTAGAGCAAAAAGATTAAATGAAATGATCATGATGGTAAATCGAAAAAAAAGATTTACGGTTCGGGAATTAGCACAAGAATTTGGAATATCAAAAAGAACCATTCTGAGAGATTTACAAGAATTAAGTGAGATGGGTGTTCCATTATATTCAGAAGCAGGTCCACATGGAGGTTATCAAGTCTTAAATGAAAGAATTCTTCCTCCCATCGCATTTAGTGAGGATGAAGCAATTTCTATATTTTTTGCCATTCATGCATTAAGACATTATATATCTCTTCCTTTTGATATTGAATATGAATCCATAATAAAGAAATTTTACCTAAATCTATCCGGCGATATTAGAGACACAATTGATAAAATGCAAAATAGAGTTGAATTTGAATCTATTCAACAACAAGAAAAAATTCCATTTTTAAAACAACTGTTAGATGCTGCAATTCAACAGGACATTCTAATCATTAGTTATGAAGCAAGCGGAAAGACTAGCAAAAGAAGTATCCAACCGATCGGAATTTATGTTAAAGATGGAAAGTGGTATTGTCCATCTTATTGTTTTTTTAGAGAAGATTATCGAGTTTTTAGATGTGATCGAATAAAATCTGTAGAACCTGATGAAAACAATGATCCTATTAACCTATCTAATATTAATTTAAAGAATCGCTTTTCAATTCTCAATCACTATATGGAAACGACGGAACTTTATGTGGAGTTAACTAAAAAGGGAGTCGAAAAATTAGAATCTGTTAATTGGCCAAATATTTATTTAAGTAAAAGGGAAGATGGCTCCGGATTTATAAAAGGCATAATTGCAAAGCATGATATTAATTTTTTATCAAGCTACTTTATTGCATATGGGGAAAATGCGATTATAAAGGAACCTATTGAATTAATTGAAAGTACAAAAGAAATATTAACTAAAGTGTTAAACCATTATAACTAATTTCATTTTCTGAATTACACTGAACAAGAATAAAACAAAGGTTGACCCAGCAACCTTTGTTTTATGAAAGCACCCGTTTTCGCACATTTCCACAATTGTAATCATTTAGAAATAGAAATATGATATAGCATATATAAAATCATAAGCCCAATTCCAATAACATAAGCAAGAAAAACTGGATTTAGTAATACAGGATGTTTTTGAATCTTATCACTGATTTCGGTATCAAATTCGCTTTGCCTAGCTTGAACCAATCTCCCAATTTTTATAGTATAAAATAGTCCTCCCACCAATATTAACAATCCCAAAATTAATAAAATGAAAGTCAAGTCAAACAATATAATTACCACCTTTTTTTTAAATAACATTTGATAAAAAATGCTGAAGTATACATCGATTTTGTAAAAACAATTCTTTTTTTCGGAGCGGCAGCCCTTTGGGAATCAAATCAAGTTTTTGATTCCCATTTCTTACTTCTGGTATCGTTTTCGGGAATCATACAACCCCTTTGATTCCCGTTTTTCACTTCTGGCAGCGTTTCTGGGAATCATACAACCCCTTTGATTCCCATTTCTTACTTCTGGCAGCTTTTCGGGAATCATACAACCCCTTTGATTCCCATTTCTTACTTCTGGTATCGTTTTCGGGAATCATACAACCCCTTTGATTCCCGTTTTTCACTTCTAGCACCAATTCCGGGAACCATCTTAAATTCAATACTCCTTTAAAAAGTTTGACTCTATTTCATTGTTCTTGCAATCTCCAGCATTTCTTCCTTTGTTAAAACAGAACTATCTATTTTAATCAAAGTTCCATCTTGCCTCCAAGAAAGGATGCCACCGGTGATTATTTTTCCCTTACCTACTTTTTCGCCGCTATTGGCCCATGGTTGAAAATAGCCAACGGTCCCATTTATGTCATACTTCTCAGCACTTGGTTTTAACTTTTCGATTCTTATTGTAGCTGCTCTTCTTTCTTCAATTCCGATAATCATATAAGTATCATTGGAGTCCATATAATGTAGCCTAATCTTTGATATGAAGTCTTCCCCATCAAACGGATAGGTTTTAATTTCAAGTGTCCAATCCTCCGGGATGTTCTGGGGCGTGAATACCTTGAAATGTACTCTGTCTTTAATTTCTGAAATAGTAAGACTGTCGTGGTTAAACTTGATTTCAGCTTGAGTTGGCAATGCAAGCGATAAAAGGATTAGGGTCAAAATAATGATACACCGGATGTATTTTATCAAGCCTATATCTCCAATCTAGGTCTTTTTTAAGTAGTATGCTCGATACGAATTACTTCTTATTCTTTTTATCTCTTCATTTGTTGAACACTTAATACCATACAAAAAGCTACATCGTTTTCCATTGTTTTATGTTAAACTGACTTCAATCAATCATTTACATAAGGGGTGTGAATTATGGATTTACTTTCTATCCTATCCTTTTTAAGCATAGCAATCGTCCTTACGTTAATGCCGGGACCGGACAATTTGTTCGTTTTAGCCCAGAGTATCTCTAACGGGAAAAATGCCGGTATTTCAACAGCACTTGGACTTTGTACAGGTCTAATAATACATATTACAGCTGCAACAATCGGAATCACAGCGATCATTTATCAATCTGCTTTAGCATTCCATCTAGTAAAATATGCCGGAGCAGCGTACCTGTTGTTTTTAGCCTATAAGTCGTTTCGAGAAAAAAGCTCTAGTTTTGACCTTAAAAATGAGAGTTCATTAAACTATAAATCGCTATACAAAAAAGGTATCATCATGAATATATTAAACCCAAAGGTTTCTTTATTTTTCTTAGCGTTCCTCCCACAGTTTGTGAATGATGGGGCTGGTCATGTTTCAGTGCAAATGCTTTTTTACGGAATTATCTTTTTAATACAAACCCTAGTGCTCTTTACTCTATTCAGTATTTTTGCAGGAAAAGTGGGTTATTTTTTACGAAAAAGCCCTTCCTTATCAAAAAAAATTAACATTATCCAAGGTTCCCTGTTTACACTAATCGGCTTGAAAATAGCTTTTACTGAAAAATAATCTTGCCTCTATTTTACCAAATCATGGAACAATATTCTGATTTTTTGAATTTTATTAAAGTCGTTGAAAAAGTTCCGCATTCAACGTATATTAGATAAAGTATTTTGTGAAACCAAACATTGGAATTATATATCTAAGGCATCCGCCGGAGCGTTTACCTTTATTCAGCCTCCAGCTAAATAAGGTAAATGGCCTTGAAATGGAGGATTCGATCAACGTGACGTTAGGGCCGCGTGTTATTAAAACTGGAATAGCTGTTACACTTGCTTTATTTATTTGTTCATTCTTTAATCTTCAATCTGCCGTATTTGCCGGTGTGGCCGCTATTTTTACCATTCAACCGTCGATTTACCGGACATGGAAACAAGTCTGGGATCAAGTACAGACCAATACATTAGGGGCAATTATAGCTATTTTAGCCCTTTATTTTCTTGGCAACGATCCCATTGCCATTGGGCTTGTTATGATAATCGTAATTCTAATAAGCCTCAAGTTAAAAATGGAGGAAACCATTTCTCTTACATTAGTAACCGTTCTAGCTATTATGAGTGCACAGGGAATAGAGGAAGATTGGTTATTCGCCTTGCACCGTTTTGGAATTATTTTAATTGGGATGATTTCAGCTTTATTAGTGAATATTTTCATTTATCCACCCAAGTATAAGAAAAATTATCTAAACAAGGTCCATTATATTTTCCAAAATATGGCCCTTCTAATGAGAACTGCTATTTCTAACGAAATGACGGAAAAATCCTATCAAGAACAAATGAAAGATTTGGAGAATGATATTCTAAAATTAGAGGAGCAATATCGGCTTTTTGATGAAGAACGCGAAAAAATGGCGAAAATCAATAATATAAATTTACGCGAAATCGTTGTTTTTAAACAAATGCTTAAATCACTTCAACAAGGATTCATTGTATTGGAAAATATCGACGAATTTTACTTCCAAAGTAAACCGAATCCAGATGAAAACTTGCTTTTTGATCATCAAATCGAGCATTTAGTCAAATACCATGAACTTTATTTACTAAAATATGAAGGGAAAATAAAGCCGGATGAACCGGAACTGGAAGAAGATCTAGTTTCACAATCTAAAGTCTTTCTAGAAAAGGTTTTTGATTCCTATAATCTTGATCATGAACAAAAAATCCCTCTGGCCGTTATCGGCTCTTCTATCTATAAATATGCCTTTCAAATTGAACGCTTAAATCGAGTAATTGAACAATATCTTAGAAAAACACAAAAGGATGAGGCCTAAGCGCCTCATCCTTTTTCTCTGTCTAGCTCTAACGCCCAGCGACTCGTAAACTTCGCCCACCTCCCTACGATAAGTCAACATCGATTCGCTATCGCTCATCGTGTTTCCTATATCTCAGTCGATGGGCTCCAGTTTATACGTCGCTAAACGGGCACTTCCGCTTTTCTTTTTAAAAATTCCGCAAAAACGTTTTAATAACGTCCATTCCACCTATAAAGGTTCCTAGTGATCCCCCTATATTAACAATCATAACAATAAGCAAGATTCTCGTTACCTTGTTCCGCCAAAATCCTTTGACGCTAAAAACATCCTCCGACAACCTTTCAAAGTCCTTCACACTTGGTCTTCTTATGTAGGCCTGTGTTAACCCTGCAAACCAGCCTGCTGCAAGGAGTGGATGTAGAGTGGTAATCGGTGCTACCACAAATGCTGTTAAGATCGTCAACGGATGTCCTAAAGCAACAATGGCCCCAAGTGCAGCAAACGAACCTGTCCATAAAATCCAACTGATCGTTTGCCCAAATCCTGCGGATGGATTAGTGTAAAATGTATAAGCAATAATGGCTACAATCAAAATTGGAAGGCTCCAACCGATAATTTTAGGCCAATTGGATTTGGGAGGAATCACAGTCAATTGCTTTAAATCATGTTCTTTATGAATTTCCTTTGTAATACCTGGTACATGGGCCGCTCCTAAGACAGCGACGATTTTTTCACCAGGTGCATCCTTGATTTTCTGGGCTAGATACTGGTCTCTTTCATCGACTAATGGCTTTTTTAATTGCGGAAACGTTTCGGTAAATTCATTTAGGATCGCATTAATCGTATCCTGATTTTTCATTTTTTCCAATTCTTCCTCAGAAATTGTTTCCGTACTAAAAATACTAGCAATGATCTGGCTTAAAAGAATGGACTTCCCCTTTAAACCAAGGTTTCCCCAAATTCTTGAGAATGTAACTTGGATATTTCGGTCAGCCAGCACTAGCTCGGCACCCATTTCTTTCGCTGATTCAATTCCTTGAATCATTTCTTGTCCAGCTTTTATGCCAAATTGTTTAGCCATTCGGTTTTGAAAGGAAGAAACGGCTAGATTTATTAATAGCAAAGTTGCCTTCTTTTCTTTAATAACCTGGATGATGTCCATTTCTTTCCACTTTGAACCTTCGATAATGGATTGATATCTTTGCTGATCCAATTCTACACAAACAGAATCCGGTCTTTCAGCTTCTATAACTTCTTTTACCTGTTCAGCACTGTTTTTTGAAACATGTGCGGTACCAATAAGTATGTATTCTTTGCCATCTAAATTGATTCTCGTAATATTTTCTTCGTGCATTGTGACCTACCTTGTTATTTTCTATTTTTTTCATTATATCACGAAATACCGAACAAATCTTTTTAGAACCCGTAAATTGAAAAATGGGACCACAAAATTACATTCGTGAATCCCATTTTTAAAAAAGGCTCTTTTCTAAGATATTGTTGCTTTTTGCTACCTTTTTTAAGGTTCGTTCTAATAAATAGACGGAGAAATTTCTCTTAATTAGGTAAATGGATGTAAATTAGCCGAAATAGACGGAGACATTCCGCCTATTAGGTTTTAAACCGCAAAAATGAGCGACTTTTCTTTGAATAACCGGAAATCTACGCTTATTTAAGCCAAAATGAGCTCCATTTTGCAAGTAACCGGAAACCCTCCGCTTATTTTTTACCTTCCGAGGGGGCTATCCTTTCAGCCGTCTTTTTCTTCCATAAACAACAAAGTTTACGAAAAAAGCCTTTTAAAATCATTTAAAAGGATTTTTCCATTCCATTAAAGTACCATAGTTCAATGACTCCTCGTCCTCCAAGTAGTTTTCAACTACAGCAAGCGGTGTTCGACCACATCGCAATAGGAAGGAAATGACCGGATCTTTTATTTTCCCTTCGGTAACCTCGCGAATGTACTCTTCCGGTGTCAATTGATCGGCCACTTTATGATACCCAGGCATGCGCCCACCACCAAGAAGGCGATCCAGTCCTAGCTCAATTACAGTATGGTACATTGCCTGCATCAATAGTTTACCTAACCCAAATTTCCGGAAGCGAGGTCTGACAGCAATATCGACAATGTAAAGTGTATTTCCATTTGGATTATGGTTACGGATGTACCCATTGTCAGTGATTTCCTCCCATGTATGTTGTGGATGGTTCGGCTCAAAATCAACGATTAACCCCGTCATCGAGCCGGCTAGTTCACCGCCAACCTCGATACAAATTGCCCCTTCAGGAAATAATGTCACATGATTTGTTAACTGCTCTTTATCCCACCATAAATCGGGGGGAAATGGAGGCGGGAAACATTCTGACTGAATCTGGATAAGCTCACGAAAATCTGCTTGTGTGTAGTTCCGAACAACAACAGGATAGGACTTCCCATCTTGAAAAACAAAAAATTCGCTATGGTACACTCGCCTCTCACCCTTCTACATGTTTTCCCAGTCTACATATAAATCAACGCGACGATCTCTCCACGTTGTAACAGAGCCTTTTTCTCGGACTTCGTAAAGAAGATTTAAATCAAGATCTGCTGTCACAATCATATCTTGGTTGATTTCCCCTTCTACTAATAAACCTTTTGGAGGAAACGGTATATCATTTGGTGTAATAACAGCTGCCTGCCCGAAGTTTGCTCGCATAAAATCAACGGTTGGAAGAGATCCAACGGTACCTGTTAGAACAACATACACTTGGTTTTCAATCGCCCGTGCATGACTTGTATAGCGGACACGATGGAAACCATGACGATCATCGGTACAAGAAGGACAGAATATCACATCTGCCCCTTTTGCTTTGGCCATTCTAACAATCTCCGGAAACTCAATATCATAGCATGTTAGGAGCGCAATTTTTCCTTTATCCGTCTCAAAGATTCTAAAAGAGTCACCAGCTGACATATTCCATTCATCTACCTCAGTAGGGGTTATATGAAGCTTCGCCTGCTCCTCCACTCTTCCATCCGGATAAAAAAGATGAGCCACATTATAAAGACGGTTGTTTCTATTTAAAACATGCGTCCCCCCGATAATATGCATTCCTGTTTCTTCAGCCAACTTTTTAAATAAATGAATATATTGCTCTGTAAAACCAGGTAAGTCATTAATCGTTAAGGAATGACCCTTTCCATCCCCGATCGATAATAACTGTGTTGTAAAAAATTCAGGGAACAGCACAAACTCTGAACCATACTCTTGCGCTGTTTTTATATAATGTTCACATTGATTAGCGAACTCCTCAAATGATTTTATTGTATGCAAATGATATTGAACTGCTGAAACTCTTATTTTCAATTGAAACTCCCCCTATTCTTTCTAGTCCAATCACTCTATTTATTTTGATAGGACAAATATATACTAAAATAGGCCGGTTTCCAAGGAATAAGATTTGGTTATTGATAGATGTTTCCACCAGCTTGCTTGAACTCGCTAGCTTTTTCCTTCATCCCTTTTTCAATCGCTTCGCTCGTTTCAAGATTATGGTCTTTAGCATAATTTCGAATATCATGGGAAATTCTCATGCTGCAAAACTTTGGACCACACATGGAACAGAAATGAGCTGTTTTGGCACCCTCTGCCGGTAATGTTTCATCATGATATTCGACAGCCCTTTCTGGATCTAGTGATAAATTAAATTGATCCTGCCATCGGAACTCAAAACGGGCTTTTGATAAGGCATTATCACGAATTTGTGCACCAGGATGTCCTTTTGCCAGATCAGCAGCATGGGCGGCAATTTTATATGTGATTACTCCTGTTCGTACATCCTCTTTATTTGGCAAGCCTAGATGTTCCTTCGGTGTAACATAGCAAAGCATCGCTGTACCATACCATCCGATCATTGCAGCGCCAATGGCAGAAGTAATATGATCATAACCTGGTGCAATATCTGTTGTAAGTGGGCCTAGTGTATAGAATGGTGCTTCTTCGCATGCTTCTAGTTGCTTATCCATATTTTCTTTAATCAAATGCATTGGCACATGACCTGGACCTTCAACCATCACTTGAACATCATGCTTCCACGCTATTTTTGTTAGTTCCCCTAATGTCTCTAATTCAGCAAATTGGGCCTCGTCATTGGCATCAGCAATCGATCCCGGACGTAGACCATCACCCAATGAAAAGGAAACATCATATGTTTTCATAATTTCACAGATTTCTTCAAAATGGGTGTATAAGAAGTTCTCTTGGTGATGGAATAAGCACCACTGAGCCATGATTGAACCACCACGGGATACAATACCTGTTACACGTTTCGCTGTTAACGGGATATAACGTAAAAGGACGCCTGCATGAATAGTAAAGTAATCGACACCCTGTTCTGCTTGCTCAATTAATGTATCTCGGTAAACCTCCCAAGAAAGGTCTTCTGCAATTCCATTTACTTTTTCTAGGGCCTGATAAATCGGTACAGTGCCAACAGGGACAGCAGCATTGCGAATGATCCATTCTCTTGTCGTATGAATATTTTTACCTGTTGATAGGTCCATAATGGTGTCTGCACCCCATCGTGTTGCCCATGTCATTTTTTCAACCTCTTCTTCAATGGAGGACGTAACAGCTGAGTTTCCCATATTCGCATTAATTTTCACATGGAAATTACGCCCGATGATCATCGGTTCGATTTCCGGATGGTTTATATTAGACGGAATTATAGCTCGACCTTTTGCCACCTCGTCACGAATAAATTCAGGTTTCATATTTTCTCTGATTGCGATAAATTCCATTTCCGGTGTGATTATTCCTTTTTTTGCATAATGAAGCTGTGTAACATTGTTTCCTTTTTTCGCACGCAAGGGTTTTCGTTTTAAACCAGGGAATACGGCCTGATTAGCACGAGGATCATTTTCAACTTGAAAACCGTTATCTTCAGGCTTTATTTTACGTCCTTCGTATTCCTCAACATCACCCCGTTCTTGAATCCATGGATTTCTTAGAGCTGGAAGGCCTTTAGATAAATCAACAGTATAATCAGGGTCAGTATAGGGACCACTTGTATCATACACTCTTACCGGTGTATTTTCTTGTGTACCAAAAGAGGCAGTTGTTGGGCTTAATTCGATTTCACGCAAAGGTACTTTAAGATCAGGTCTTGATCCAATCACGTAAACCTTTTTACTCCCTGGAAAGCTTGACATAATAGAAATGCTGTTTTCATTTAATGAGGATGTTGACATAGTATAAATCTCTCCCTTTTTTAAAATGGTGGCGAGATCTAGAGCAAAACAGGTAGATGGTTAACATCAAGGAGAAAATACGAAAAAGCCGGATCCAATCTATGAAAGGATGGACCCGGCTTTATATGTATTAAAGGCATATAAAAAGAAGAAGTTAACTTCCCTACGCTGGTATGATCCAGATCAGGTCCAAAGGGTCAAGAAACTTCAACGCGGTTTCTTTCTCAGCCCAAGCTCATTGGACTCCCCTAGTTATTGCTATTAAATTTGAGTTTAGTATACATGAATTCCCAAAAAAGTGAAAGGAATATTTTAAATTTTTTTATTTTGACAAAATGAATACGGTTTTATTCTGTCCATCCCATTCAACTTCAGCACCAAGTGACTCGCTCACAAAACGAAGTGGTACCATGGTGTTGCCATGAATTAACCTTGGTGCTACTGGAAGTGTGATAGACTTTCCGTTAATCGTAGCTTTATTGTTGTTTAAAACAAGCGACATCGTCGTGCTTCCTTTGCTTGCAGTAATAGTCTGATTTTCAGCATGCCATTTAACTTCGGCACCAAGCTTTTCAAAGATGGCTCTCATCGGAACAAGTGTCGACCCGTTCATTACAGTTGGCGTTTGTTTAAAAGCTTGCCATTCTCCATCTAAGATTACATTTATTTTTCCTAAATCAGGGATTAATGAATCAAACTGGATATCCTCCCCAAAATATTCTTTACGCAATTGCGCAATAGTTTCTAATGATTGCTCGCGCAGCTTTAAGATCCCGTTCACTGTTTCATACTTTTGATTAAGGATGGCATCTTTGGAACCCCCTGCAATTTGTTGAATATTTTGTGTAGATTGACCTTTAACAGTTTGAATAGCTTGGCCTTCTTTTTCTAGCAATACCTTCCATTGTTTAGTAGCTGCATCCTGGCTAATTTTCCCTCTATTATATTGATTCATAATACTAAGTGTATAGTTTACATTGCTACCATTCTTAAGTTTAGACATTGGGCTATTTAGATAATTTTCATTTACCGCATTTTTATAATACATCATGGGACTATTCAAATAATTTTCATTAACTGCGTTTTTATATTTCATCATCGGACTATTTAGATAGTTCTCATTGGTTGCATTTTTTAATTTCATCATTAAACTATTTAAATAGTTCGGATTGACACTATTTGCATATTTCTGCACGGGGCTATTCAGGTAATTAGGATTTATTTTATTCTGATAATCTCGTAGCTTACTTGAATAGGAGGAATTTCCATCGTATTGTGCTTGTAGACTTTCATAATCCTTTTTAAATAATTCATTAAGATATTGGAGATCGCTATTGGTTTGGTTTGAAAACTTTTCAAAAGAATTAAATTCATCCTTTTGATAATCCTCATATTCTTTCAAACTAGATTGTTGGTAAACCCTATATTCATTTGATAATTTCCCTTCAAAAGAACTATACTCATCACTGACCTGTTTAATAAAATTTTGGTTTGCAGCAAAAACTCCGCTTGTTGTACTTAATAAAATGATGGATGCGATAAGCCAACAAACAAAAATCTTTGAAACTCTTATCATCCCTACATCTCCTTCTATTTTTTTATCCAGTCCATTTCCATTTTATCCTTTTTTCCAATATTTTGTAATAAGTAAAAAGAAATACTAAAAAAGCCCCAAAAAGTTGAATTCTACACTTTTTAGAGGCATAACAAAAAGAAATTATTCAAATTTAAAACTTTCAATGATTTTAGGGATATCCTTCATCATTTCTTCGTATCGTTTTAATTCATCACCTTCAAGGACCTGATCAAGCGGTGTATAGTATAGATATACATCCCCATTCTTTAGAGTAATTTCCTTCGCAGATCCTGTTGGACCCTCTGCTCTTGCTTTCTCCCACTCCTCTTCAGAAATTGCATTAATCCAGAAAAGAGATTGCTTGTATTCAGGATTATCAGATGGAAAAATAAATTCTGTCATTCTTCCCGATTCAACGATATGAACATCGTTCCATTTGGTAGGTACCTCGACCATCCAAGCATCTGTTTGATTAACATAAGTTCTGATTTCTTGGCTTATTCCGTTTTGTTCTTTATTCTTATCAGTGGTTACTTGTTCATTTTGATTTGTTTCGGGAGCTTCTACCTCTGTTGTTGGATCCTCTTGCGCTGCATTACAACCCATTAAGCCAAGACTCACAATCCCAATTATCGCAACACTTTTCCAATTAATCATAATCAATCTCTCCTTCAACATGAAATATTTTCCATTAATAAGACGAGGGAGTATTAGTTACGTTACAATATAATTAAAAAAATATATAAAAAAAGAACAGCGATTCTGCTGTTCTTTCATTTGCTTGGCAACGTCCTACTCTCACAGGGGGACAGCCCCCAACTACCATCGGC
>JAENZK010000111.1 GCA_016841285.1 Guptibacillus hwajinpoensis
CAACCATACTCCCCAGCTATTTTACAATTAATTAAAATGATAATCGATGCAGCACATGCCAATGGGAAATGGGTTGGAATGTGTGGAGAAATGGCAGGAGATGAAATAGCAATTCCATTATTATTGGGTCTTGGTCTTGATGAATTTTCAATGAATATATCATCAGTTCTAAAAGCACGTTCACAAATTCTCTCTCTATCCAAAAAGAAAATGGAGGAACTAGTTATGAGAACATTACTGATGTCGACAGCAAAAGAAGTTTTCGAGGCAGTTAGGGATGCTACTAAAGAGGAAAAATGAATTCATTTCATATAATTTTTATCCGAAAGTACAAAGTATTTATATGTGGATAATGCCGGTAAACAAGGGAAATATATCATTAACTCTGTACTTATGGAAGGCGGTTCAGACCTTATGGAATGGGATTTTATATGGAAGGCGGTATTAATCGTTATTGCATCAACCATACTTTTGAGGATTGCTGGACGAAAAACAATTTCTCAAATGACTCTAGCTGAGACGGTAATAATGATAGCGATAGGAACCTTAATGATTCAACCTGTATCGGGTAAAAATATTTGGACAACGATTCTTATTGGTGGTGTACTTGTCGCAACCCTATTGGTAATGGAATTTTTACAAATGAAGTCCGATGGTTTTGAGAAATTGATTACAGGTAAATCAAAGGTAATCATTGATAATGGTAATTTGCATGAAAAGAACTTAAGGAAATTAAGGTTAACAGTCGATCAACTTGAAATGCATCTGAGACAAAATAGCGTATCGAAAATAAGTGATGTAAAATGGGCAACGCTTGAGCCCAATGGTAAATTAGGCTTTGAATTGAAAGATGAGGCTAAGCCTGTTACAAAAAAGGACTTCGAAGAATTTAAACAAACTATTTTAAAATTAATACCTAGTAATTCACAGCTAACTCATATGACTGATATTTTGAACTTAATAAACAAACAATATAGAACAGAAAGCCAAGAAGATATTTTCGCTGAGGTTAAGAACAAAGAACACAATATAACTCCTCCTAAGTATCTGCAGTAAGATCCGTTGAATTTTCTGAGAATGCGTGGTGAGAACATGGGAAATGGGTTTATATCGAAAGAACATATTGTCTTAATTGTAACGGCAACGATCTTGGGTACAGTGTCAAGACTTTTGACACTTAAAGAAGACTATAGGCAATATCCAAGTTATCCAAATGGGTATTTAATTCATTTATTAACCGGATTTGTTGCAGCAGCACTTGGGGCGGTATCGATCCCGGCGCTCATGACGAAAAACTTTGTTGCGGTTACATTTTTAACGGTTGCTATTCAACAATTTAGAGATGTTCGAAAAATGGAGCGCGATAGTTTAAAAGATCTTGAGAACACTGAATTTACATACCGGGGAGATGCTTATATTGACGGTATTTCCAAAACATTTGAAGCAAGGAATTATTTTGCCTTAATTGTAGCGTTTGTAGCGGGATTAGCTGTTCAACTAGTAAATAATGACAAAGTTTGGATTAATGTTGTGAGTGGTGCTGTCGCTGGAATCATTGTTCATTTTATTTTAAAAAGATTTTCTAAAGGAAAAACAGTTGGCGATATCGCCACAGTGAAGGAAGGGAGAATTGAAATAAAAGGTTCTGAGCTTTTTGTGGACGGTATTTATGTTACCAATCAACTCGGAACTGAAAATGCCCAAAAAATCTTTAAAAACGAAGGGATAGCTGTCGTGATTCATCCGAATGAACCTCATTATCGAATCACCTTAGATAATTTTGGTCAAAGACAAGCCATTCTATTCGAAACTACACGGGCCCTTGGCGTAAAGCGATATCATTTTACGAGAAAAGACTTTGAAAACGGAACCGTTGTTATTACACTTGTTCCAATAATACCAGAATTAAATAAATTTATTGAAACAGTTAAAAATACACCATTATTAGAAAGCGCAAAGAAAAGTCACGCCGTTATGTCCACCAATATGATCGGAAAGGAGTAAGATTTTTGGGACGTGAATCAACAAACAAACCAAATTATGATATTCTAGCCCTTATTACAATGAATAAAGATAGAATTTTAGGTGGCAAACAATTAACTTTACTTGCTCAAACAGTAGAGGAACAAAAGGAAATGACACAGGATATCGCAAAGGCTATGAAAGCAGATGTTGTGCAATTGAAAAATGGGGATTATCTTATAATTAGGGGAGGCTAATTGATTAAATTTCCCAAACAAAAAAGGTAGGTCATATAGACCTACCATATTGTTATTTCTGATAACTCCTTTGTCCACTCATTAAAATCCTGTAATTCACACCAATGCGTAGCATCGTTTAATGACTCACTATCATACACCTTAAAGAAACCGTCGTACACAGGATGAAATACTTGATAAGCCTTTTGATTAGGTATGAAGCGTTCATTCCCATTTTCATGAATAATAAAACCATTTACCTCCATAATAGATTCCCCTTTTCCCCAAAAGATTTTTTGTACCCCATTAGTTTTTTTGAAAACGCTTTCTATCTCTGTTTATTGATATTTTAACTGATATTTATACAATATTCGCACAAAGAATTTGACAAAATGGTGAATTTTCTAAATTGTGCAAAAATATATAAATAATCTATAAAATAATTCAACATGCTATAATGCAAAGCAGAATCACTTCATTTATCCTGGAGGTCATTATGGATCTATTGCTTGAATTATTACCTGATAATGTAATTATGGCTGTAATAGTTAGCATTCTATTAAATATCATAATTGCTGTGGCCGGTCTCATCCCGAGCACTTTTATTACCGCGACAAATATTGTTTTTTTCGGATTTCAGACCGGTTTGGTTATTTCTATTATTGGAGAGGCAGCGGGAGCTATCATCAGCTTTCTACTATACAGAAAAGGCGTTAAGGCCATTGAAAAGAGAGTAAACAAACCAATAAACAATCTATTTTTAGAAAGATTAAAAAGTGCCGAAGGGATGGAAGCTATTTTTTTAGTATTTATATTACGAATACTACCATTTGTTCCTTCTGGACTTGTCACACTAGCGGCTTCTATTAGTAAAATGAATATCTTTCATTTTGCCATGGCAAGCACCATAGGCAAAATCCCCGCTTTATTGCTAGAAGCATATTCAGTTTATTATTTTTTAAGTTGGAATTTTCAATATCAAATTGGAGCAACGGTTGCTGCGTTAATCATCCTACTTATTTATATGGTTTGGTCTAAGCGAAAAAAAGAATAACAATCACTTACTCCTTTCACTAAGTTTTCACCAAACTCAAATAAACTACAAACATCAAGAGTGAAAGGAGGAATGGTTACGATGAATAACAAATTAAAAAAGGGTCTTTTTATTGGAGGAATCATTTTCACGATAGTCCTTGTTATGAATGTCTTCCGCTTTATGTTTGGAGGTTTTCATTCGCCGGATTTTGGACCACAGGCTGGTTTTGGACAGCACCATATGATGGGCTATTATCATCATGGAGGCTTCTTTTTTCCTTGGTTTGGATTTATGTTTTTCCTGATAGTAGGGATAGTAGTTTTCATGTTAGTTAGGAAATGTCCAAGAAGAAAAGCAGAGGAAGCTTCCATGGGGCAGTTTATTGATACATCTTTAATGAGTTCACATAGCCCATCTTCGATCCAAAATGAGAATGCAGATGTTTTAGATCAATGGGAAACAAATGTAAGGAATAAAAAGGAGGATGAATAACATGGGTATTTTTAAAAGAATAAAAAGAATAGCTAAAGCTGATATGAATAGTTGGCTCGATAATCTAGAAGATCCACTAGTAATGTTAAATGAATACTCCAGAGAAATGGAAGAGGAAATTGTACGAGCACAAAGGTCTATGTCACGGCAGATTTTTGCAGAGAATAAACAAGCATCTCTTATTCTAGAAACAAAAGCATTAGTTGAAAAAAGAACTCGGCAAGCAAAGTTGGCTATAGACCAAGGGGAAGAGGATATTGCTAAATTAGCTGTTCAAGAAAAACTTAATCATGAGAAGCAATTAAGTCTATACGAACAACAATATGATACGATTAAGGGGCAGACTGAAAATCTTAGAGAAAAATTAAATGAATTTCACCAAACTTATAATGAGTTGCAGCATAAGAAATTCCTCTTAGCATCACGCGCAAACGTTGCCCAGTCTATGAAGCAAATACAAAATGCTGGTGGCATTTTTCAAACGGAAAATATTTTAAGAGGGGTAGCGCGTGCGGAAGATCGCGTTTTATTAATGGAAGCTGAAGTACAAGCGGGTAGTCAATTTACCCATCCGTTAGTAAAATATCATTCCTCTTATGGGAACGAGGACGAAATAAAGAAAGAAATAGAAAAATTAAAGACTGAAAAAGAATTACTAGGTTAATTTATGTATAAGAGGAAGCACCATTCTATTAGTTGGTGCTCCTTTTTCTATATTTGAAAAAAGAGGTGCTTCACTTGAATATTCTTTTAGCAGAGGATGACCTACAGCTTGGTGAATTGCTTGGTTTTATGCTGGAGAAGGTCGACTATAAGGTGGATTGGGTAATGGAAGGGGAAGATGCCTACCAGTATGCTCAAGCTTCCCACTATGACGTCGTAATTTTGGATTGGATGATGCCAAATGGAGATGGGATTTCAGTTTGCCGAAAACTTAGAAGAGAGGGCTATTCTAATGCTATCCTAATGTTAACAGCAAAGGATGCTGTGGAAGACCGTATTAATGGTTTAGATGCTGGGGCTGATGATTACCTCATTAAGCCATTTGAAATCGAGGAGCTGCTGGCACGTTTGCGTGCACTAACTCGTCGCAACTACGCACCAATTTTGGAAGAGCAAATTTCTCTCCAAGATTTGATTATTAATCGTACAAGTCAATCGATCATTCAAGGAAAAGAAGAAATTCAGTTAAGCCCCCGAGAGTTTCAATTACTTGATTTATTGGTTCAAAATAAAGGGCAGGTTTTGCCGCGAGAGCTAATTTTAGATCGAATTTGGGGCCTGGATGCAGATGTATCAACTAAAACAATTGATGCAACTATTAAATTGCTTCGTAAAAAATTAAATATATTTGGTAGACATGACATGCTCCAAAGTATTAGAGGAGTTGGCTACAAAGTTGAGATCTAAAAGGCCATGCATCAGTCTACTTTTTCGTAAAAGGGATGTTTTTTCTAGTACACAATTTAGATTAACGTTATTATACAGCGGCATACTTATGCTCTTTCTTTTTCTATTTATCATGGTTGTCTATGCCATATTATATATGTCAATTTTCAAGGATCAAGAACGCGAACTTCAAGCAACTGTCATACAGGAAGCAAGAAATGTTGAGGATTACTTAAGATATCAGAATCATAAGGGAGAATTGGAGTTTCGCAATCAACAGTCCCTCGTAAAGGGTGCCGATCAATTTTTCTATTATGTTGTCAATCCTTCTGGAGAATTGGTCCTCGGAGATGAACTTATACCAGAACTTCGTCCGCAGATTTTAAGCGCCATCATGTATTGGAATCCCAACAGAAATAAAGTGCTGCAAGAAACATTTCATGTTAATTCAATGGATAGAGGGCCAAATAATAAATGGAGAAGAGATTTTCGCCCAACGCAAAGAATGAATATTACACGGTTAATGATCGCTGGCGAGCCTATTTACTATAATGGGGAAGCCGTTGGAACGCTTTTTATTGGCAGAGAGGTATCGTTTGCCTACCAGATGTTTAGAATTCTACCGTTTATCCTATCTGGATTAGCGATTCTATTTTCAGTAGTTGCACTAGTTATAAGCTACTATATGTCAAAAAAGGCGATGGTGCCGATCACACGTGCATTTTCAAGACAGCGGGAATTTGTTGCTGATGCTTCCCACGAATTACGGACCCCATTAAGTGTCTTGCTTTCTTCAATTAATGCAATGGAAATGACATTGGAGTTGAAGAAGGATGAGTACCCCAGTAAACTCCTTTTAAATATGAAGAACGAAGTAAAACGGATGAATGGGTTAGTAGGGGATTTATTAACATTAGCTCGGTCTGATTCGGGTAAGGTAGAACTTATGATGGAAAGGTTTGATTTTCTTCCGATTGCGGAGGGGGCGATACAGTCCGCTCAAGCGATGGCGGAACCCAAACAAATTAGGATTCATTTCGATGCCCCTGAAAAAATAATGATATATGGGGATCGCCAAAGTTTAACGCAACTACTTTATATTTTATTGGACAATGCAATTAAATACACACCGAATGGTGGGGAGGTGTTTCTTTCTCTTTCTGTAAAAGGGAAAGAATTGTTCATAGTGATCAAGGACACAGGGATTGGAATCAAGCCTGAAGATTATGATCATATCTTTGAACGCTTTTATCGGGTAGATAAAGCGAGGACGCGGCAAGCTGGAGGCCATGGACTCGGTCTTGCCATTGCGAAGTGGATTGTCGAGAGCCATAAGGGGACTATTAAGGTTTCTAGTGAAATAGGAAAGGGAAGTACATTTATTATAAGAGTTCCTTTTGAAACTAATTTAAAATAAAAGTATAAAATATTTGTAATTGTCTTAAACTTTATTTATTATTTAATTAAATTAATTTTTAACTAGAAATATTTTAAAGAAAGGCGGATTAATATGGAAAATTTATCTCAAGAATTAATTCAATCACTAAACGGAGGAAAACTTGTATCTTTAATTACAGTTGATGCAGAAAATAACGCCCCACATTTAAGTTCTATTTCATGGGTTTTAGCTAATCCAACTGGCGATCAAGTTCATTTTGCAGTAGGGGCAAAAGCCTCTGTTATCGAGAATATTGAAAAAAACCCAAATGTCATTTTGGGAGTAATTGGAGCTGGAAGCAGCTATGCTATTAAAGGGAAAGTCTATCAAACAGAGGCATTTGACAAAACAATTAAAATTCAAGCTTTCTCTGTAAATGTAGAATCTGTTGAAGATGTTATGTTTTATGGCGGAAAAATTACAGTAGAGCCAGAGTATGAAAAGACATATAAAAAAGAATTAGCTGAAAAACTAGATTCAGAAATCTATGAAGCATTAGATAGCTTGAATAAGGATCATGCACTTTAATAGTAAAAAAACCGGGCTTTGCCCGGTTTTTTTACTAGATCACCATTATAATTTAGGAGTTCATAAACATTTCTCTAAATTCATCCCAGTTATTTATGATGATGGTCTTTTCATTAACAGTGACTAGGTCCTGCTTTTTCAACTTGGAAACCACTCTACTAACACTTTCGCGAGTAGAACCAACAATATTTGCTAAGTCTTGTATAGTTAAGGGAACCTCAATTTTAACCTCGTCATTGGTTTTCGTTCCGAATTCATGTGCCAATCGTTCAATGGTTTTAACCGTTTTGCTATATATATCTAGTAAAGCGACATCTCTTAAAATAGAAGTTGAGAAACGTAATTGTTTGCCCATCATACGGATAATTTCAATAGATAAACTAGGGCTCACAGAGATAATTTCCTCTAAATCTGAGGCCAGAATGAATAAAACTTCTGTCTTTTCAGCAGCTTGTGCAGTTCCGGGATACGTTGTGGTATTATCAGTAAATAGTGAGGTTTCTGCAAAAATCCCACCTGATCGTTTTATAGAGAAAACGAATTCTTTTCCTTCGTGGTTAATTTTCTTGATCTTTACTAATCCGCTTTTTACATAAAACACAGCCTTAGCGAGGTCTGTTTCATGATAAATAAAGTCTCCTTTTTTATAAGAAGCTGTTTTTATTTTTGTACTTAAATTATCCATGATGTGGTCAGGTAAATCTGTTAAAAAAGGGATTCTCTTTAAAAATTGGTTGTACATATTTTCAACCCTCGTTTCATTGTTGCTTGGAATAATTGCTAAGAAACTATGATTTTAGTATATAAAAAAACGTGATATAAAACACGGTTACCCAGAAAGGTTCACAGTTATTTCACAAATACAGCATAAAAACAGGGCAAATTCACAAATGGAATTTGCACCTGCTTTACTAAGAATCCTCTACTATTTAGTTGTAAAATATAATTCTCCTAAAATTTCCTTTTCTTGATAGCTACTTGAAGAAAGTTCTTTTTCTATATAGGCTTTTATATTAGCTTGATCTACATCATACATGACTTCGATTTCTTTTGAAAATAAAAGTTTTTCCTGTTCAATTAGGCTTGAAAGTGTTGGCTGTTGTTTTGGTAAGAGTTCCTCTGTATTTAGAACTCGCTTTAGCCCATCAATATAGCTTTCTATAGGGCGTGAACCAACGACTTTTGCTCCTTTATTTTCTTCATTAATAATGATGATTGTTGGAAATCCGCGGACACCGAGGCTTGCAGCAAGCTTGAAATCGTCATTCAATAATTGTTGTCCGATTGCTTGTTCAGCTTCATTTACGATTTGCTCTCCATCTAGTCCGAGCTTATTTACGATATCGATCAACACGGATTGTTCTGAAATATTTTGATTAAATGCGAAAAGAGCTTCTCTTGCCCGACGCAAAAATTCATAGGCTATTTTATCATTATAATTTTTCTGAATGACTTTCATTACCCGAGATGGGGGATAGGATGATTGTACTGGATTGTTAATCATAAGTGACCCATCAATTGGCATGCGAGAGTATTCTCCAACTTCCCTCCAATGTCCGGCAACATCGGCTGGACCAAAAATTCCATTTGCAGGATCGACAGGACCCTCACCCCATTTTTCTAGTAATCCTCCCATCACCGTATGGAAGTTAAAGTAGTGTCCATATTGCTCCACAAAACGTCGAAGAACTGGTTCGAGCGCCCAGCAATGCGAGCAAATCGGGTCTGTCACATAATATAAATCAACAGTTTTCTTTTGTTGATTGAAATCAATTAACTCCAAATCTTCCGCCTCAACAACCCCGCATACCCCTGTTTCTAAATCACAAATCATATTATTTTTTTCATTCATATCAAATTACCACCTTTAATATTTTTTATGAAAATAAACCATAATGCTTTCCTTTAGAGTTAAATTGCTATTTCATGTACAATTGCATTGTAATCGATTAGACATAATATCAATACCGCCAGATGATTGGATTTATCGTATATACAACATATTTTAAAAAATGTCTAAAAAGTTGTTGGAGGTGCTTTTGAATGACGCAAGAAAAAACAGACCCCCGAATTCTTCGGACACGCAAATTAATTATGGATTCTTTCATAGAACTATCAGGTAAAAAAGAATTCAAGGATATTACCATTAAAGATATAACAACGGAGGCAATGATCAACCGTGCAACGTTCTATTATCATTTTGAGGATAAATATGACTTATTGGAGAAGGTTTTATCAGAAGTTCTGTTGATCAATTTGAATTCTGATGAAGTTAAACAAAATGAATTAAATGAAGAAGAGATTGCTAACGTCTTCCTTGCGATAACGAATTTTCAAAATTCATTATCCCATCGCTGTCACAGTGGCTACGAAGAAACTATTGCCCGTATTATAAGGGATCAGCTAGAAATTATTTTTTATAAAAAGTTATTAAAACGACATTGTAAGGAAGACAGTGAAGCCATAAAGAGAGCTGCTGTCATGCTAAGTTGGGGAATCTACGGTGCTTCTGTAGAATGGCGAAGAAATCGAGAGATAGCACCAGAAGAGTTTATCAAATCATTAATTCCTTTTGTTATGAATGGGATTTGAACAACGTACAATCCACTAATAGGAAATAATCGCATTAACAGTAGGTGACCATTTGGATGGAAATATTCTTTGAAGAAAAGTGTACTGCTATAGGGAGGTGCTTATTCTTTGCACCTCTTGTTAGTGGATGGTATAAATGAGTTAAATACAAAGGGTGGATTCCGTTTGGGAAGGAGAATTTCATAAAATGTTTTATCTTCTGGCGATTGCCGTTGTTGTTTTAATAATTGGCACAGTAGTCACCATATCAGTGTCTAAAGAAAATGACGAAAACTATGGGAAAAAGAGTAAGTCCAATGTAGTAAGACTAACCTCGATTTATGTAGTTGTTGTTTCGGTATCTCTTGTTATTCTTGGCTTTTATATAGCTAAAACATAAATTAAAAGGATTGAACTATTTGTGGCTAAGAGTTCAATCCTTTTAATTTAGCTAATAAGGGAATTTAATAGGTATTGACTAAACAACAGCTGCCTTTAACCATTTTACATCTTTTCTTCACAACAGCTGCGTATTCTACAAGCTCACCAACATTTTTAAATTTCTGGTTTTGATTTGTGACAATTGCAACTGATAAAGATACAAGAGGTATTTTTTCTTTTATTCCTTGGCGATTTTCTGTTAATACAAATTGTTGTGATAAGTGTTCAGGTTTGTAAAAATGATTAATTATTTGATCAAATCCTTCCAAAATTTCTTGGCAGGATTGTTGATAATCATAGTGCTCTAAAATGGCAATAAAATCGTCACCGCCAATATGTCCCAAAAAGTAACCGTTTTTAACAATAGTGTTGGTAAGTAGAGTAGTAGTAGATTTGATTAATTCGTCCCCTTTTTTGAAACCATAAGTATCGTTATACGCTTTGAAATTGTCTAAATCAAAATATATGATACTAAACTTTTTCTGCATTATGATTTCGTTGAGCTTACCTTCAATCATATGGTTTCCTGGTAAGCCCGAAAGTGGATTTAAAAAGCTTGCAAATTCAACTTGAATTTCCACAAGCTTCATTAGTAATTTCTGAATACTGACAATACCTAAAAGTTTGTTTTCTTTGGTTACGATTACATAATCGTACAAGTCTTCTTCTTGCCTTTGCATTGCTAATTTACTAACTTCTGTAATTGGCTGCTTGTAGTCTACAATGAGGGCTTCATCTTTTGCTAATAAATGTATGGCCCTACCCATATAAAGATTATATCCATATAAAGTACCAATATTTTGATAGAAATGTGTTCTTGTAATGAGAGCAATTGGTATTTGTTTATTGGTAACAACTAACCCCTGTAACTTAGGATTTCCACTGAATATTTTATCTACTTCTTTGCTTTTAGCATGTTGGGATATACAAGGGACTGATTCAACGATATCCCCAATTATTGAAGCCATAATTTCACCTTCTACCAATTACTTTCTTGTGATCTTAATTCTGTGGTATGCTCCCAGGTCTTACTTCTTCATTTGGTCTTCCAAGGACATAGCCTTGACCATAATGGACTCCATTTTCTCTGATAAACTTTAGTTCATTGACTGTTTCAATTCCTTCTGCAATCACTTTTGTAAAAGATTGTTTTGCATATTCAATTATTAATGTTACCAATTGCTGTTGCTCTAAATTTTGATCAATGTTTTGAATAAGGGAACGATCAAGTTTAACGAATTCAGGCTTCAAATAAATTAATGTTTTGAGGCTATTGTACCCGGAACCTACATCATCGATTGCTATTCTGAAACCCTGTGCACGATAATTGGAGAGAACTTTTTCAAATAATGCAAAGTCAGTTACCGCACTTTTTTCTGTCAGTTCAAAAACCACCTGTCTGGGTTCAATTCCTAATTCATTTAAAAGCTGAAGAGTCTCACCACTATGATAACTTGCATCTAATAAAACATTGGGATGAATATTTAGAAATATTAATGGACAGTCCTCTCGTGCTTCTACTGGTAATCGGTCAATAAAGCGTCTAAGTGATAGATTTCTGCAAAAACATTCAAAAGAAAATACCTGATCGGATTGTCCTATAAAATCATAAAATTTTTCTGTATTGGGAAACTGCTTTGATTGGGCGGGACGATTCAATACTTCATACCCAATTGTCTTTCCAGAATCTAATTTTAGGATAGGCTGAAAAAAAGTATTTAATGATTGGTTTTCCATTATCTTTTTTAATTCAATAAACCTCTTATAATTTGAAAGTTCTTTCCTGCTTCTATTACTTAAGTACCTAAGGTAGGAGTAGAAGCTAATTGCCCCTCGTACTGATAATTGTGGATTATTAACATGACTATTCATTAGCTGCACCTTCTTTAAATGGGGGAATGGAATCCAATATTAACCTGTAATTATTGAGATAAGAACAAGCATAATCATTGTTTTTCTAATGCATATATGCATATCTTAATCCTCCCAAACTATTATTATTAAATCTAGGATAAAAGTTGGATATTAACCAGGTATTAAAAAAAATAAAGTAATTGTAAATTTACAAAAACTTAATATTATAAAAAAACTAAATTAACAATAGAAGGGTAGATTTTAAGTTAAGGAGTAAAAACGTATGAATGGTTTTTAAATAAATCTAATACTGATTGGAGGATAACATGGTCAAAAAGGTATTAGTTGTAGATGATGAACCAGCAATAATCACATTACTACAATATAATCTGGAACAATCTGGTTTTGAGGTCATCTCTGCTCTGGATGGTGAGGCAGGAATAAAAATGGTTAGGGGAGAAAAACCGGATATTATGATACTTGATTTAATGCTGCCTAAACTCGATGGAATAGAAGTATGTAAAAAGTTGCGTGAAGATAAAATCATGATTCCAATCCTAATGTTAACGGCAAAAGGTGATGAATTTGACAAAATCTTAGGTCTTGAGCTTGGTGCTGATGATTATATGACGAAGCCATTTAGCCCAAGAGAAGTGGTAGCCCGAGTAAAGGCGATACTAAGAAGAAAACCATTAATAGATACTTTCGAAAATAAAGAGTTGAAAGAGGAAAAAATAAAAGTGGGAGATTTAAGGATCTTCCCAGATCGCTTTGAAGTATATGTTGGAGAAGAAAGACTGGACCTTACTCCGAAGGAATTCGAACTTCTTGTCTATTTATCGGTGAACAAAGGACTTGTCATAACTAGGGACCAATTATTAAATGATGTTTGGAATTATGAGTACGCGAATGATACTAGAATAGTAGATGTTCATATAAGTCATCTAAGAGAAAAAATCGAAAGAAATTCAAAAAAACCAGTCTATATTAAAACAATTCGAGGTGTAGGATATAAGCTGGAAGAACCAAAGTAGTAGAATTTACAAAACATTAACGATTGGTTTATATGAGCTTAATAGAAAACTATTAGACTAAAAATTGTTAAAGATAACAAACAACAACCAGGAGGAATTTGGGGAAATGAAAAAAATGAAAAATCTTCTATTTATGCTAGTAATGCTAGCACTAGTAATTTTTACTGCAGCATGTGGGGGTCAACAATCTGAAACTCCAGCTGAAGGCGAACAACCGGCAGATCAAACAGAACAAGCAGATCAAGCTACTGAATTAGAAGGTGACGTTATTGTAGATGGTTCAGGAACTGTATATC
>JAENZK010000112.1 GCA_016841285.1 Guptibacillus hwajinpoensis
CAGCTGGCAGCTTATCCTGGATTGGCTCAATTCCATCAATTAATTCGAAGTAAGGAACATTCAAATACTCAAAATTTTCCCCTTCGATTTTCCAATCATTAAAATCCGTTTCATTACGAACATCTAGAATAAATAAATTTTCTTTCTTTAATACTTTTTCAGTGATTTCACGTGCCGTTATTTTATTTACTGTCATCCCTAATTACCCCCTAAGGTATTTTGTTTTGCAAAAAAAATTATTCTACAGGCCCTTCCCACGCAAGCATTCCGCCAGTCATATTTTTCACCTTAAATCCATAGCTTTCAAGAAATTGTGTGGCACGGCCACTTCTAGCACCGGATCGACATACCATAATATAGTGTTTTGATTTGTCCAACTCATTCATTCGAAACTCGAGTAAACCTAAAGGAATATTTATTGCACCTGGAATTTTTCCAGCCGCTACTTCATCTACTTCGCGAACATCAATTAGATTTATTTCCTTACCTTCTTTAATTAACTCTGCTAATTTCTTAGTATTTATTGCATTCATAGTTTTATACCTCCGAATTAACTGTGATAAATATCACTTACAAGTTTTATAATATACCCTTACGGGTATATTGTCAACATATCTATTTAAAAAATATAAAAAAATAATCCGTTATTCTTCTATGCGCCATAATCAACTTGCACAGTACCCAAACATTAAACATAAGATACTTTGAAAGTTAATCAGAAGGAGAACAAATATGTATTCAAATCAAAATTATTATTATGTTCCACATTTTTATGATTATTACCGCTTCCCAAATAACACTCAACTAGTAAATGATATTCAGAAGGCAATAAACGCTGAGTATAGTGCTATTATTTGTTATGAGAAGTTAGCCAAGAAGGCCCCTTCAAAAGATGAAAGAAACAGAATACTTGAGATCCAACAGGATGAAAAACGTCATCTTGATGAATTCAGTGCTATTTATACAAATTTAACAGGAACAAAACCAACGTTTAAAGTTATTGAGAAATGTCCTGAAAAGTATAGAGAAG
Organism: Guptibacillus hwajinpoensis; assembly: GCA_016841285.1. Lineage (GTDB taxonomy): Bacteria > Bacillota > Bacilli > Bacillales > Bacillaceae_J > Schinkia. Next base: position 1,031 of record JAENZK010000112.1, read on the forward strand.
GAATTGAATTTGCAATAAAAGATGAACAAGAAGCCGTAGATTTTTATTTAGAAATTGCTGATAACTCTCAAGACCCTCATATAAAGGAAAGATTTCGACGTGCAGCTGCGGATGAACAAAATCATGCAGTATGGTTTTTGTATTTCTTTCATAAATAAAGGGGAGAACATTGCTATCCAAAAAAAGCCTTATCTGACTATGATTAGTCATCAGATAAGGCTTTGGTGAGGTCATTTTATTTACTTTTATCAATACATGCGATTAATCGCTTTTCAATATCTACTGCAATCTCTTTAAGCATTTCATCCTCTACCATTGTAATAAGGGTTGTTGGTTTAGGCATTCCAATTTTGGTTGTTCCTCCATCTTCGTAGACAACGATTTTGCAAGGTAAAAAATACCCTACCATTTTATTTTGCGTTAGAACACGCCCAGCTTCATGTGGGTTACATACTTCTAGAATCTTAAATGACTGGTCAAAGTCAACTCCCTTTTCTTGAAGCTTATCTTTGATATCAAATTGCCAAAGCACACCAAACTTTTCTTCTTTTAAGTTTTCTTCAATGCTTTTTACAGCTTCATCCAATGATTTACTTGTTGTAATCGTATAGTCAAATTCAATCATAAAAAAGTTCCTCCTATATTGGTAATTATCAATAATATTATTTCATTAAGACCAGGCGCTCATACCGCCCTTTACATTGGTCACATTTTGAAATCCTAATTTTTTTAGTACCTTACTAGCCTTTTGGCTTCTCATTCCACTTTGGCAAATAACAATGATTTCTTTATCTTTTGCAAGCTCACTTGACTTTTGAGAAAGTTGATGTAGAGGAATATTTTTAAAGCCTCTAATGTGATTTGCTTTAAATTCGCCAGTTGTTCGAACATCAATAAACTGTTTATTTTTTTCTTTCAATTCATTTTTTAATTCATTCGTTGATATCTGCCTAACACCTTTTACGGGCATCATTCGTTGTATAATAAGAATTGCGAAAAGCCCGATCAAGATATATTGAATATATTCCATTATTTTATCCCTCCTAGGCTTTTATAATATACCCTATTAGGTATAATGTCAACTTGTTTGTGAAAGGTTACTGTATTCATTTAGAATGATAGATTTGAAATTACTTGTGCAATCAGCACAATAAATATAAGTGGCAATGCAACTTGAACCCATTTCATTTGAATCTTTGGTATTAATTTGATCCCGATATGGGAACCCACGATTGAGCCAATTGCTATTGGAATGGCAACTGCCCAATCAACAATCCCTTGAAAAAAATACCACCAAAAAGCTCCAAAACAACTGGAGAATATTATTATTCTAGAAAATTCAACAGCTTTATAATAACTGAATTGCTTTTTCAAATAATATGTAATACTCATTGAAGCCGACCCAGGTCCAAATCCTCCATCGTAAATACTAATAATAAATGGAATAACCCGATTAATTTTTTGTTCTTTTTCCTGTTTTACTAAATTATTAATATATTTTCTACTTAATAAAACTGTTATTAGAGCGATAATCAATAAAAAGCAGGCCACTATGTTCATTACGTTTTCCGATAGTAATGTGGCTAAAAAGGCTCCAAGAATACCACCACAAATAGCAATGATGATAATACCGATCGTCTTTTTAAAAGATAGTTCTTTTTTTATAAAAAAGGTCATCACATTCGTAAATGCAGACAGTCCTGTTGCAAATTTATTTACAGCCACACTCGTGTGGATTGGTATGCCGACCAAGAGCATTGCCGGTAGTGTTACAAGACCTGCTGCCCCAAATAATGCCCCGACCATCGATGCAACCACACCTATACCAAATAATGTGAAAGCTTCAAACGAAAATAATGAAAAGAATAATTCACTCATTAAAAATCCCCCCTATTACTAAAATTACCTGTATACTATTGATAAAACAAATATATATATTTCTCATTTTCATAAATATTTTTTATACAAGGAGTTTGACATGAATTTACACGCACTTAAAATTTTTATAATTGTCGCAAAACATAAAAGTATTACTCTAGCAGCAAACGAACTATTAATCAGCCAGCCGGCTGTAACAATCCAGATTCGCAATTTGGAAAAAGACTTAGATTTAAAACTAATTGAGGGTAGAGGAAGGGGAATCCAATTAACAACAGCTGGAGAATTTATATATGAACAAGGACAAAGACTATTTCGATTAGAACAAAATATCGAAAACAAAATTAGTGATTTTAAAGAGAGAAATATCCAATTAAATATTTCTTCTTCCTACATTCCGATCAACTATGTATTACCGCCTATACTTGCACAATACAAACTTTTACATCCTGATATTTTTATTAATGTTTCACTTGGAAATGTTGCGAATGTAGAAAAACAAGTTTTAAATTACGAATCAGATATTGGTTTTGTTGTTAGAAGTGATGTAGGACACGAAGACCTTCTATTTGAAGAAGTAATGACCGTTCCTTTTTGGTTCATCGTCCACCCTGATCATCACTTAGCAAATAAAACGATTAAATTAGGGGAATTATCAAATGAACAGATCATATTTCGCGAAAGAGGAAGCTCAACACGTGACTTACTTGAAGCTATTTTCTATTCTAACAATTGTTCTTTACCACCTATCGGAATCCAATTACAAGGGCTTCATGAGTCTATAAAAGCTGTCGAGGCCGGTTATGGTGCAACACTTGTCCCTTCCTTTAGTGTGAAGAGCGAAATTAAAGATAAAAAGATAGCCCGCGTATGGGTTGAAGGGATTGAGATCATTCAAAGTCTTTATATTTGTACACGAAAGACGGAAGTAAAGATAGAACCTTTTATAAAATTTATCAAAGAAAAACTAAATCAAAACAATCCGCTTCAAGAATATGAGTCTTAAAGCGGATTGTTTCCTATTCTAAATATAGCATACTATTTAGTTGGAATTACGAATGATTGTCCAGGATAAATGCGGTGTGGATTAACAATTTTGTTTACTTTCTGGATCTTCTGGTAAGTTGTATTGTAGTTCATTGCAATTTCTGAAAGTGTATCGCCTTTCTTTACAGTATAGGTAGTAGTTTTAGCTTCAGGGATATCATTATTACTTTGAACAACTGTTGCATCGTGATTTTCTACTATTTCATGAGCATCGACTACTCCATGCTCGTCTTTAACTGCACCATGAGTACCCGTTTCTACGTGATGATCTTCCTCACCTTCAGCAAATTTAAAGAAACTTACATAAGCTTCGATGTATTCTCTACCAGCCTCAAGGTTATTTACATCGAAATTCTTTAATTCCATTACCTTTTCAAATCTTTCTTTAAGCTCAGGCACTCTTTCCTCTTCTATCATACCATCTAAAGGAGAAAGGTTCCCAAGCGCAATACTCTTATCTGCTGCAATTACCTTTTCATCTATAGGTGTTCCATGAGGTTTCAATCCATCGAACGGCGCCCCTTCTCCAGCTCTGTGTACTCGAACAAGCTCACTGAAAAAATATTGCTCAGAAAGTTCCTTGGCTTCCGGACTTAGATCCTTAACCTTCATACTAAGATTAAATTTTTCCTTAATTTCCTTTTCATATTCTGGCTGCACCCATTTTAACACATAATTGACGTTATTGTTTTCTATCGCCATATAAGCATCAACTACTGTTGGACCATCCATCGTATCACAATGGGCACTAGCTGATACAGGTATCATTACCACTACAGCAGCTGCCGCGATAAATGTCCCCATTGTTTTCTTCACGTTCCATTTAAAAATGTTTGATTTCATATTTTTTTCCTCCTAAATAATTGGTATGCTTTTATATTAGGAGGTTATTTTGAACTAGATTTGGACTAATTGTGAACTTTTTTAGATCTTAAAAATTAAGTCAACTGCATTGTTGTGATGCAAGTATTGTCTCCTTCAAACGTTGAAATCTCTGATTCCGCTATTTTTCCATCATACTCAATTTTCACTTGGTACGTTTTATCACGTGGTAACCAGAAATCCATAAATCCATTGGCTTGAGATTTCATTGTCTGATCTAGAATCACGTTACCGTCTTCGTCTTCAATATATACAGCAAACTCTTTATCTACCAACTCACCTTGACAACCTGTCAAGCTATGGTTGCTTCAAGGGTGGGTTTGATCGAAGTATGGAGCAATGGAAACAAAAAACTCGTCTTCAGGTAAGTCATATGCTAACTCACTTTTATCACTGTTCATTACAATCAGTTGATTAGAAGTAATCGATGCAGATTGATCTGAATTATTACCCACACTGAAATCTTTTACCAATTCCTTAATATTTTGTACTTTGTTTTCTTGCGTAGTACTATTTTGGACAGTACTAGGCGATGGTTCTTGGCTTGAGCTACATGCTGAGATTACTAGTGTTGAAAGTAAAATTGCAGCAAATGCTTTTCTTTTCATATCTGTTAAAACTCCTTTTTGTTATTTACCTAGATATAATACCCTTTTTATGTGCAGAAACATTGCAGATCCGATTATTTATTGTCACAAAATTACTAAAGTTATTCCCATTTATATCCCATACCCCATACTGTTTTTAAATGATCTTCGATCGGAAACCCTACTTTTCTGCATTTATCACGGATATTTCGTATATGGGAATCTACTGTTCTTCCTTCTGTATTTGATTCTAATCCCCATATACTTTCAATTAGCTTTTCGCGACTAAAAACCGTTTTCTTATTTTGAATTAATAGACCAATCATTTCAAATTCTTTCGGTGTTAAATTGATTGCTTCTTCATTAAATGTTAGTTCATGGCTACCCTCATCCCAAATCAAGCCGTTTTCTTCAATCTTACTTGGCGGACTTACTCTTCTTAGTATTGCATGAATGCGTGCTAGAAGTATCTCTTCCTCAAACGGCTTCGTTATATAATCATCGGCCCCCATTCCAAGTCCTTTTACCATATCGGAACTTTGATCCCTTGCTGTCAACATAATAATCGGGACATTTGAAAAACCACGAATCAATTTTGCAGTTGCCCAACCATCAATTTCTGGCATCATGATATCAAGTAAAACTAAATCAATCTCATGATCTGCAAGGTAATTAATTGCTTCATGTCCACTTGTCTTCGTAATACACTCAAAACCATGCGGTTCTAAATACAGTCTTAATAATTGCAACATCCTAACTTCATCATCCACTAATAATAATCTTTTCAATTTGCACCACCATCCTTTAAATGAATAGTAAAGGTTGTACCTTTGTTCACTTTACTTTTTACTGTTATTTCGCCACCATGGCCTTCTATAATTTTTTTCACAATTGCAAGCCCTAGTCCACTTCCTCCTGTTGAGCGGGATCTAGATTTCTCCACTCTATATAGTCGATCCCAAATATTAGGAAGATCTTTCTCAGAAATACCTTCGCCCTCGTCCGAAACAGTAATGGTAGTTCCATTTTTATTTTGATTGACTTCAACAGTTACTTTAGTATCAGCTGGTGAATACTTCAAAGCATTATCCAACAGGTTACTTATAACTTGTCTAAACCTTTCTGAATCTATTGATACACGGATAGTGGATGCACACTTGATTTGCAACATAATATTGACCTCGTTAAAAGCCGGCTGGAATTTCTGGCTGATTTTTTCTAAAAAGTCATGCAGCATGACTGGTTGTTTATGAATAGTAAATTGATTTTCATCCATCTTTGCCAGCTCAAATAAATCATTTATTAAGGCAACGACATTTTCAGCCTCTTCTTTGATAATGGTCAAATATTCGTCTCTTTGTTCTTTTGTAAGATTTGTTCTTTTAGCAATATCTGCATACCCCTTTAAATAGGTCAATGGTGTTTTAAGGTCATGGGAAATACTTGATAAAAATTCATTTCGATCTTTTTTAAGGCGTTCAAGATTATCTGAAAGTAGTTGAATTGAACGGGCTAGATCTCCCAGTTCATCATCACGTTTAGTATTCAACTCATTTTTATGATATCCCTGACTAATTTGCTCTGTTACCCTTTTCATCTCTAGTAACGGCGAAACAATAAATTTGGATAAAAGGAAGATTGTAATCAAAGTTATAAATATTGAAAACACACCAACTAGTATAAATTGATTAGTTAATTGATGGATCATATTGCGAATGGGCACGGTCTCTAAGAACATAAATACAAATCCAACAACCTTTTTGTTTACAACAATCGGGCTGACAGTCGCCATATATTTTTCCGTTTTCCATCTGTCTTCTAATAATTCTCCATGATGTGTAAAATGGTGGGTTTTGCTCCTATTTATTAGTTCTTGCATTCCGTCTGTTATCTCATTGGACGCTTTAATCACTTTATAATTTTCATCAGTAATGACAACATCTGTTGCAGCTTCCGTTTCCATTAATGCCACATGTTCTATTGTCGATTCTTGAAAATTCTTTTCCAACACATTCCGATGAGTGGTACCTCTAGCAAGCAGATTTCCTGTTTCACTTTGAATTCTTTCACTTATAATCCCTTGGTATAAAAAGAAGAAAAGCATCGTTTCAATTAATAATATAAAAATAAAAAACAACAATCCTAACCGGATAGATAGTTTATTCATAGGATTCTCCAATTTACTAAATGTATTAAATAGTATTATTTAAAACCAATAGGTAATCGTATCTAATATGCCCAGGGCAATCATGATCCAACCGGAAACCTTTTGAATGATGGCTCCAACCTTTCGACCCTTCTTTTTCATGTTGGAACCACTAATGCCAAAATACCAAATTAAGAAAATGGCAATAATTAATGGTAAAGATGTTCCTATTGCAAAAACGCTCGGTAAAACAACTCCGTAAGATGATGACAAAACAATAGGCATTAAAGTTACAAAAAATAAGAGAAACATGGTTGGACAGAACCCTAAAGAAAACCCAACACCTAAAAAGAATGCTCCTAATTTTCCTTCTTTTAATCTTTCGGGGATTTTCCCTAACGTAATAAACCAAGTCATTTTAATCATCCCAATCATAAAAAGACCGATTAAAATGAGAAAAGGCCCTACTGTTTTACGAATCCATGGAAAAAATAATGGTAATGAATCTTGAAATTCTCTTCCTAGCAACCACACTAATAAACCTAAACTTGAAAAGACAACAATCTTTCCCAAGGTAAACCAAATAATATGGAACCATGGAATCTTGTTCTGTAGTGAACGGTTTCCATATAGCGTAATTGCACCTAGATTTCCTGTAAATTGACAAGGTGCCACCGCCCCAACTAATCCTAAGAACAATGCAGCAAGTATCGGTGTCCCTTCAAATCCATACGCTAACCGCATAAATGGTTGACTTAAGAAGTTGCTAATTTGACTAAAAACATCGTACACTAGTATATTCACCTCTACCCCATGCTTCTTATTTTAGCAAAGTTTGTTTTAAGTGCTCGAATTCATCTTCGGTAATTTCTCCCCTAGCCAGGCGTTCTTTGAGAATATTAATATGTGATCCACCGTTTGTGTCTTTACCGTTCAGCAATGTTTTTAAGAAATAGACTCCAAGAAAAATCAATATGCCCCAAAAAATAAACATACCTATCATCATCAATCCGCCTCCTTGAAATCCTAAACAATGATCAAGCCAGTTTATCATTAATTACACTCTCCCATGAAATAATAAAGTAATAAAGTTTAAATACAAACAGTTATTACTTAAAATATAGGATAAAAGTTTGCAGAAACTTTCGAGAACGTGTTTAAAAAAGAGCAAGTTTCGAAAAACCTTTATCGAAACTTGCTCTTAGTCCCTATGTCAATTATTTTTTTATTGTCAAATACTATAAAACTCTTCTCGCCCCTAAATAACGAGGTCCCCAATAATATGGGTCATCAAGGTTAGATATTGCAACACCCTTCGATGACGAAGAATGAATAAATTTGTTGTCCCCTATGTATATTCCTAAATGTGAAGGCCCTTTTCTTATAGTCTCAAAAAATATTAGATCACCCTTCTGTAAATCTTCTTTTTTTACAGCAATCCCAGTTTCGAACTGTTCTCCAGTCGTTCGAGGAATATCTATACCTGTCTGTTTAAATACTACTTGAGAAAAACCTGAGCAATCAAAGCCTTCATGGCTTGTCCCTCCAAATAAATATGGCGATCCTAGATGTGCTTTTGCATTAGAAATTAATTGGTCTTCTACTTTTACCTCTTTTAGTTCTTCCGCTTGAATATTTGCTGTTCCAATTAAAGAAATTATAAAAGCTGCAAAAATTGCAAATAACCCTTTCAGTACCATAATTCCACCTCACTTTTTTCTAGTAATCTACCAGATAAATTTGCAGATATTATGGATTTTTACAATTATTTCTACATTTTTATGGAATAGTGTCGAATTATTTAAGTTTAGAACATTAAAAATGCGGTCATAAAAAACTGACCGCATTTTCATTTCTTTATTCAGGTTTATTGTTTGAAAAATCTATATTGGTAATAAAAAAGGTAACATTCCTTATAACTGAAGGTTGTCACCTTTTTTGCTTGTTTAATAGAACAGTATTATACTTTTTTCCATTTAGATGAAATTTCGATTCCCGCATCTAAAAATAAATTAAATACTGGGCATCGTCTTTCTACTTCGCTTTTTAGTTTTTCAAGTGCTTCTTCCGATTCATTGGTATTTATTTTTACTGTTAAACGTAGTTTCTGAAAATGTGGCGTTACATCTTCTTCACCCATCAAACCCCTAGTATCAATAATCCCCGTTGTTTCAAATTCAATCCCAGAGAAAGTAAAGCCCTGTTCATTTGCAATTAATGGAATCATCACACCCTTACAACCGTTTAGTGCTGCGACGACAAATTCCATGGGATTAGGGCCAACATTAGTTCCTCCTAATTCAACAGGTTCATCCATAACAAAAGATTCAAATTCTCTAATATTATGGTTTGTTTTTACTCCTTCTTCCCATTTCCCAACAGCTGATACTTTCATCAAAGTATTTGTTTCATTCATTATAAGCCACCTCATTCCAAGTATTATTATAGGAATTATATATTTTTTAACATCTTATGTAAAACATTTTTTGAATATTTTTAATATTATTTTATCAAGTGGCAAAGATAAAAAAAAAAGCTCCTAATTAGGACTTATTAGTTTGATTTTAGTTAGTTTTTCAAGTAAAAATTTAATGAACTCCATAAATTATGCAAAATTATGTTATATTCTATATTTGTGCATGGTTTTACTATTTTTTTAACGGGTTATTCATAAACTTTTTATGAATAGCCTTTTTTCTTAGTATCTCATTGAGCTTCTCTCATGTTAATAAGAAGATTACAATATGCATAAGAGGTGATTTCTATGACAAAAATTCTTGTAGTTGATGATGAAAAAGGAATACTTGAGGTATTGGCAGCCTATTTTGAAAAAGAAGGATGGGAAATTTTGTTTGCTTCGAATGGCATCGAGGCACTCAACATAGTAAAAGAACAGAGCCCCAATCTTATCGTACTGGATTTGATGTTACCTGATATTTCTGGTGAGGATGTATGTAGACTAGTAAGAAAGGATAGCAATATACCGATTATTATGCTCACGGCTAAGTCCTCGGAGGATGATTTAATCAATGGGATTGTGATTGGTGCTGATGACTATGTGACAAAACCATTTAGTCCGAGAGAAGTGGTTGTGAGAGTAAAAGCCTTATTAAGAAGAACACAGCAGATGACAAACGTAAACCAAATGAGTTTTAATAATCATAAACTTATGATTGATCATGTGAAAAAAGAAGTAAGGCTTAATGATGAGATTCTTAGTCTAACTCCAAATGAATATAAGCTATTAATTACGATGGCAAGCTATCCTGGGAGAGTGTACAGTAGGGCTGATTTATTAGAAAAATTACAAGAAGATGGTTCCTATTTCGAAGGATATGAAAGAAATATCGATACACATATAAAAAATTTGCGCAAAAAAATGGAAACCGATACTCGTCATCCTGAGTTTATCGTTACTGTATTTGGAATGGGATATAAGTTTGGAGGAGAAAAGGATGAATCTAACACTTAGATCAAGGATATTGATATATCTTTTAGTTGTCTCATTAAGTGGTATTTTTATTACTAGTTTTACGATCTTTTATGGTGTTGAAAATCAATTTAATGATTATCTAAAAAAAAATAGAGAGAAAAGTATCGAGGCAATTAATAAGGAAGTACTTCAGCAATATGATCAGACGGGCGAGTTAACGAACGAACAATTAAATAATATGATGCATCAGGATGCAATGTCAGAGAACTTATACTATAAACTAAATGATCGTAAAGGCGATTTATTAATCGACACCACATCGTTTCGCTCAATGATGGGAATGATGAATGGGATGCAATCTCCAATGAATCCTAATGAATATCGTTCAGTTTCTTACCAATTAAAAAGAGACAATCAAGTAATTGGGACCTTGACCGTATTTTATCCAAAACAATTAATAGGTGAGGAATTTATCTTTTTAAAATCAATAAAACGAAATATTTTCCTTGCGGTATTGGTTACTGTTATTTTATCAATCTTATTTAGTTTATTATTTTCAAATCGTTTAACGTCAGGGTTTAAAAAGCTAATAAATGCAGTTGTTGAGTTACGTAATCATCAATGGCGAATCCGTGTCCCTGTTAATGAATTAACAGAAGAAATGAAACCATTAGGAGAGTCCTTTAATCAACTTGCAGAGTCTTTAGGAAAAGAAGAATCACTTCGAAAACAGTTTACAGCTAATTTTGCACATGAACTTAGAACACCACTTGCGACACTAAGGAGTCATATTGAAGCTTTTCAAGATGGTATATGGAAACCGGACTCAAAGAGATTAGAGCAATGTCATGAAGAACTAATGCGACTAGTTAGGTTAGTAAATGAACTAGAAAAGTTAATTGCGGCGGAAAATCCCCAAATTAGATTAGATAAAACAAGGTTAGAGACCGGGAAACTATTGTCCTTTATTAAAGAACAGTTCAACACATTGTTTATGAAAAAAGGAGTAGTTTTAGAAATACAAAGCAATGAAGAACCACATTGGTTTTTAGGAGATCGCGATAAAGTCATTCAAATTTTAACCAATATAGTTAATAATGCACTACAATATACCCCCCAAGGGAAAAAAGTTTATATTATTATAGAAGAAAAAGATGATGGAATTTCTTTTATCGTGAAAGATGAAGGAGAAGGGATTCGTGAAGAGGATCTCCCTTTCCTCTTCGAAAGATTCTATCGAGGCGATAAATCACGTGACCGAAAAACAGGTGGAGTTGGAATAGGATTGTCTATTGTGAAGGCACTTGTAGAAGCGCATCAGGGAGAAATTAAGATAGAAAGTCAATTACATGTTGGGACAACTGTAGAAATACAATTTCCAAAGAAGTAAGGGATTAAGCCACTTGACTTAATCCCTTCTTTAAATCCACATAACTTCCACATAAGTTCCTCATAAAATCTCCATTAGTAAGAAGTACTATTGAATTAAGGAAGGAGAGATGAAGCCATGATGGGAATTGGGCATGGTTATGGAATGTATGGTTTTGGAGGTGGATCATTCATGATGATATTGATATTTTTACTTATCGGCTACCTTATCTATTTAGGAATTAGGCAAAATCGAAATAGCGAACACAGAAACCAACCTACAACAAGTTCAAACGCATTAGACATTGCTAAGTCTAGACTTGCCAAAGGTGAAATCACGATTGAGGAATTCGAACAAATTAAGAAAAGTATTTTGTAAGTATAATTAATATATATATAAATAAAGATTAAAAGGAGATTGATTAGTAATGAATATACTTAACGGAATTCTAGCAGCAACTTTAGCTTTTACAGGCGGAGCTGGTTTATCTCTCCTTTCTGAAAAGGATAACCCAAATCAAAACACAGTGATCCAGGGTCCTAGCTATGATCAAATGATCAATATGATGGGTACAGGTGATTTTGAAAGTATGCAACAATTCATGAGAGAAGGCAATGTGAATTTCGATGAGATGCAAAAGTTTATGGAAGAAGGAAATATAAATTTTGGACAAATGAAACCATTTATGAGTGAAATGCATCCTAATTTAGATAACCAAGAATTAGAAGAAATGTATAAGAGTATGCATGGAACTGGTGGTGCATCTCAAAGTAGTAATTTTAGAGGAATGGGTAGCATGTTTTAAAAATTCTGAGCAGGTAAATTAACTTGGCCTGCTACTACAAAATTCTCAAATAGTTTGATTGGAGAAATAAATGTGGC
>JAENZK010000113.1 GCA_016841285.1 Guptibacillus hwajinpoensis
CATTTCTAAAATCGTCTCGATTTTCTTTATTCTCTGTCGTAAGGTGTTTTGGTGGATGAATAAGTCTTCAGCTGTTCGAGAAATATCTCCATTTTTGGCACAGTAAATTGTTAATGTGTGAACGAGTTCAGTTTCGTTTTCAATATCGTATTTTTCTAGCTTCGCTAGATATTGGTGAGAAAAATCTCTTAGTAAATCGTTATTTATATAAGAAAGCAACCGGATAAATCCAAGATTTTCGTAATAAATAATACCTGTAGATTGATGGTCTTGCATTTCCATTTGTAATGCAATTTTTGATTCTAGAAAGCTTTTATAAATATCTATATTCGATTCATACTTTCGTCCAACGCCTATAACCGATTGAAGATCAGGATAGTGATTTGAAATGAGCTTTTGATTGTTCCCCATCCACTCATTAAAAATATTGCTGCCAATTACAGAAGATCCAATCGTTGGGCAAACTATCCCAACAATTTGGTGGTTAAGATAGGTACTGTAAATATTAAATTCCTTCATCTTGTTATCAACTAACAACTGTTGAATATTCATTATGATCTCATTTGTAATCATCTGTTGTCCTGTTATGTTCATTGAGAAAACAAATGGCTGGGAGGTAAAGTCGATATCCATCATCCGTCCAAGCTCAATTAGTTCGCTTTCTGTATCGATATTATTATGAAGAATATCGGACAGAAATTGATCCTTATATTTTATATGAACCTGGCGGGTTACCTCTATTTGTTTATAATAGAAATTAAACATAGGCACAGTTGTTTCTAGAAGATGCAACTGGAAGTCTTCTAATGGACCAATGATTTCAAATAATAGATAACCCATTACTATTTCCTTAGAATTGGATATTGTATATGAAAAAAACTTTGCTTTCTCATTTTGAACAATAGAGAATGGTGAATTTTTCTGTCCTGAATTAGCGTTGATCTTTTTCAAATTTTTAAAGTCATTGTCCGAATATTTGCTGGAAATGAGCGGAATGTATTTCTTTTTATTTGTAAATACGTAAATGTCCTGTCCAAGGAACATGATTAATCGTTCCATAACATGCTCAATACCATCCTGACTAAGCAATTCAAACCAATAGGTTACTAAGTCGTTTTTTAATAAAGACAAAAGCTTACGTTCATGTAGGGAAAATATTTCATTGATTCTCATATATAACGCTTCCCCACTTTCATTAGGAAGAGCAACGATCGGTTTTCTTATTTTTTCAGCAAAATCAGTAATCGATGAAGGTAGATTACAAGATTTTGGAGATAAAATTAGAACTCCAGTACAGTTGCTGTTACTTACTGCTTCCTCCAAAAGGGGGAGTGTATCTTCAGAAAGATTAATCAGGAGTAAGCTGTTTTCCTCTCTAGGAAGTTCATTAAAATATACATGTTGACATATATTTTTTCTGCCCGCCCATCCGGCTAGAATACTTACATGAAAAAGCGGACTGCACGTTATTAATTTTTCATAAGTCAAAAGGCACATCTGTATCCTTCCTTTCAACTGCCCATATACGAATTTTTTCTTGTTTATCATATTTGAAGCGCGTTGTCGGTTTCGTTATTGTTTTCATCGAGAATTCCTTAAACATTGGCTGGTAATCAGAAGGAGGGTCTGCATAAAGATCGACAATACTAATCGCACCAGCAATGCAGGAATCGACACAGATGGGCTGTTCGCCACGCTGCTGACGGCTGTAACACATGTCACATTTATCAGCTTTTTGCAGGGTTGTATCGATTGTTATTGCATCAAATGGACATACAGAGACACATTTTCCACAGCCGTCACAGTCTTTGGTATCAATAATGACAACACCATTCCGCAATTTTCGAATACAATTACGAGGGCAAACGGTCATACAGGCCGGTGTCTCGCAATGGTTGCAAGACATTGAAAAATGGATTTCATCGAAAGAATTTTTCTCTTTTAAAGTTAAAACCTTCCGTCTTCTAATTTCTCCAGTTTCATTTTCATTCCTGCAGGCATACGTACAAGAACGGCAAAAAATACATTTATTTACATCAATAAAAAATGCTAACTGTTTGATAAATCATCACCACTTAATATCAAAATATAGTAAATATAAGATTATAATAGTGTATATGCATAATAAATTCAGTGACAAAGTGATGAATTTCACTTTTAGCTGAGGTTTGGGGGAATAGTGATTGAATCAAAATTATAAAGTTACTCGTCACGTATGCCCAAGAAACTGTTACAGCAGCTGTTCGATGCTTGGATATACACGCAATAAAAAATTAGTGAAAATTACTGGAGATCAAAAACATGGCTATACAAATGGTAAATTATGTCCAAAAGGGTACAATTACTTATCCCATGTGTATCATCCTGAGCGCCTTAAATACCCGATGATACAAAACAAAAGGGGAAGCGGGGAGTGGAGCAGAATTTCATGGGATGAGGCCCTTGATATCATTTGTCAAAAGATGATTGAGCTTTACGATCGGTTTGGGTCAAATCTATCCCTAGCCTTAAATAAATACTCAGGAAATTTTGGACTTTTGCACAATAGTGTAGAAGGTTTTTTCAATAGTTTAGGACAAACATCCCGTGCAATTGGGTCTCCCTGCTGGTCATCAGGATTGGACGCTTCGTTCTATGATTTTGGTGATTATAAAAATTCCGATCCGAAGCAATTAAGTTATGCAGATACGATTATCCTTTGGGGGAGCAATCCGGTCTGGACTTCCATGCATTCAGTCCCCTTTATATATGAAGCAAAAAGTCGTGGCGCGACGATTATTACAATTGATCCAGTATATACAGCCACTGCAAAAAAGTCGGATATATATGTACAAATAAACCCAAGTACAGATGGTGCGCTGGCTTTGGCATTGGCAAAAATAATTCAGGAGAAAAACGGAATGGATGAGGCGTTTATAAAAAATTACACCTATGGCTCTGATTTGTTTCTGAATGATCTTGAGTCTGTTGAACTGGACGACCTTTCAAAGGAATGCGGCATTTCCAAAGAAAATATGGAAAAAATTGCGGAAACCATGCTGTACGGAAGAAATACAATGATATGGATTGGTTTCGGCTTTCAAAGAAATGTCAATGGGGGACAAAACGTACGTGCCATAAATGCATTAATGGCGATGACAGGCAATATAGGAAAAAAAGGTGCTGGTGTTTTGTATGCACAAAAAGCGAGCATGAAATTTACGAATAGTATTATCCAATATTTTAACCATGGGTTTACGGAGGAAGATTGTGTTCGATCGCTCCATATGAATGATTTTGCCAAGGCTTTACAGGAAGCAAATGATCCACCAATTAAAATGTTGTGGGTTTCATGCCGGAATCTCTTAACACAAAATCCAGATCAAAATTTGTTAAAAAAATTAATGCAAGACCTAGAGTTAATTGTGACCGTTGATCAATTTATGACGCCGACAGCCAACCTTTCTGATATAGTTTTGCCAACTACAACAAACTTTGAAGAATGGGATATCGTACCTAGCTATTGGCATCATTGGATTGGCGTTAATGAGCCTGCCATAGATCCGTATTATGAAAGTAAAAGTGACATCGAAATTGCAAGACTACTAGCAAACAGGTTAAACGAATTAAGACCTGGGTTTTCAACGTTTCCTTACGAAAAAACAATAGAAGAATTTATAGAAGATGAATTTACAGATGAATTATATGAATATATGGGAATCACGAATTGGCGGGATTTATTGGAAGGACCCAAAAAGGTAGACCTCCCAGAGATTGCGTGGGAAGACAAGGCGTTTGAAACACCGTCTGGAAAATTTGAATTTTATTCAGAGAGAGCCCTGCAAAATGGGAAGTCACCGATGGCTCATTATGATTTCACAAGAATTGAGAAGACCAAGGAGCAATTTTTATTGCTAACCAATCATGGCCAATTTAACTTGAATTCTCAATTTCAAAACTTAGATTTAATCCAGAAAGATCGGAAAGAACCCATCTTCTTTATTCATCCTTCAAGTGCATCAAGAAAGGGCATTACCAATGGAAGTTGGGTTTCGGTTTCAAATGATAACGGTGAGATTAAACTGAAATGTGTATTTTCTGCTAAAATACATCCTGCTGTTATCATTGTACAAGCTGACCACATTTTAGTTAATAGACTGATAACCTTTACCCCAACTGATATGGGGGAAGTTGCGACGGGCCATGAAGGTATGGCATTTAACAGTACTTTTGTAAATATTGAAGAAATCGGAGAAATTCAGAAAAATAATTAGGCTCCACGATCACCCGAAGCCTTACAAATCGTAAAGAAAATACTCAATGGTAACCATACAAAAAAATTGTAGCGAACAGTAACACTGTTTGCTACTTTTTTTACATCCGATTAAAAACATAAATATTCCAATCCAACCAGCCATTCTGTGTTCTTGCGGTAAATGGCTGAAATAGTTGTTATTATCAGGAGCATGGGAATAGTATCAAAATCGAATTGATAAAAAGGTCTAAATAGAGCAGTGTAAAAAAAGAAAGAAGATTTTTCTATGAAATCTATATTATTAATCGGACAATCAAATATGGCAGGTAGAGGATTTATTGGGATGTACCGCCGATTTATAATGAGCATATAAATATGTTGCGAAACGGTAGATGGCAAATGATGGCTGAACCTGAACTAACTAAAAATGAACGTATATTTGTTCAAAGTACGAAGTTTGCTTTAGGACAATTGAGTTTTGGGAGTTTTCTATTAATTTTTTATTTTGTCACCAAGTAAAGAATTCGGTGATTTTATTTCTACCCTCTTACCAGAGCTTGGGGAAGAGCCAATTCGATATTAAAAAGGTTAAGGTAAATAGTAACTTCATAGCCTACTCTTAACGAATAGCTCGCCTTCTCTACATTATATCTTTAATATCTAATTTTTGGTCTTTTAAGGATCCTGAATTTTTGATTTTTATGTTTACAGAGATTTCTTTTAACTGAAGCAAATCAACAACTAAATAAGTTTTTCCATTATAAGTAAGCTGTACCCATTTATTGTGATAATTTCTATAGAGGGTGTGTCCTAGATTTAAAAAGTCTATATTCTCTTTTTTTCCTAGTTCATAATAGGATTCAATTTCCTTTTTTATATTCTTTTCAGCTTCACTTTGTAATGCTTTAACTTCTTTATTTTGGTTTCTGGATAAATTTTCAATAGTGGCTTCGGCAGTTACCGTTAGTTTTAATTCTGCCCCCGTTTTTGAATTTATTAGTTCAAATCGTCTAGAAGGTTTTTTCACTACTATCGTATCTCCATAATTTCCATCAGATAAATCCAACAACACCCGTTGAGTGTCATTAATCCAACGGTCCCCTGCAATCTCTTTCATACCATAAAAACCTTTATAATCCCCATTGTTGGTATAAAATGCCCCGTCAATCTCCAATTTCTTTGTTTCTTTACCATTTTCATTCCAATTTTTGGTATTAATTTTTAAAACTGGAAGCTGGGTAGTATAATACGGTTCAAAATATTCCTTAGCAAACTCAAACAATTTTACAGGACGGATTTGTGAATCCTGCTTAAAGATATCTTCTGGATTATGTAAAAGCGTACCTGAATAGGGATTATTAAAAAAACCGGGAGTACTAAAAATATCACTTGGTGATTCCTTCGTACCATATATCCAAGGTGTCATTCTAAACTCATGGTACCTTGTTAGAATATCAAATACATCTTCAAATCCTTTCTCTATTGTTGATTCAGTTAATACAATGGCTGTTACATGTGCCCAAAAAATTCTGTTTTGTGCCGTACGATATGCTTTAAAAAATGCATCACTTACAGTCTTTCCTTCTCCTTTAAACACATATATTTTGGGTGGTTCAGGAGATGAGGTTTCTTGTTTGGCAACTTTTCCAAAGTCTAGCATTTGAACGAACGCATGATATTTACCATCTTTATAATCAATCCCTATAGCTGTCGCATAGTTAACATTTTCAATCTCTTTTATATCGGTACATCCTACTAAAAATATTAGAAAAATGACTACTAGCAGACATTTAGGCCATTTCATTTTTCACCCTCTCCTTCTTTCATTGCTTTTGGTGTTTCAAGTTTTTTAAATCGGCTGCCAAGAATAGAGGTAGCGAAATCTTTAATCGATAAATTGGAAAACGGTTCTAAGTAATTCATATTAAATGACCGAAGCTTACACATATAAACTAAAATACTTAACATACTCACCAAAAAGCCAAAGACACCTAGGATAGAAGACAGCAAAATCACGTAAATTCTTATGATACTAACAGTACCCGAAAGAGATTGATTCACCAATGTATAGGTAGAAACAGCAGTGAGTGCCACAACAACAACAAGAGAGGGAGATGTAATACCAGCTCTAATCGCTGCATCCCCAATAATCAATCCCCCAACAATCGATACTGTCTGTCCCACCGCTGATGGCATTCTGACACCAGCCTCTTTGAGCAATTCAAATAACCCAAGAACTAATAAAGCTTCAATGGCAATCGGAAATGGAATACCGTTTCTTGAGGTTACAATAGTTGCTAAGAAAGAAAATGGCAGTTGAGAAATATTTACACTAGTTAATGCAACCCAAAATCCAGGCAAAAAAAGCGCCGTAAATATACCTATTATTCGTAGTACCCTTTGAAACATAACCAGATAATATGGGAAATGGATATCCTCTGGAGATTTAATTAGTTGAATTAAATTGGTTGGACCAATTAACACAATCGGTGATCCATCCACAATAAGAACAAATCTTCCTTGAAGCATACATTGAATGGCAAAATCCGGTCTCGTATTAAAATCCATTAACGGAAACAAGGATAGGCTCCTATCAGAAACCCATTGTTCCAATTGACCAGCACTTATGATACTATCTGTATCTATATTTTCAAGTCTTTTTCTTGCTTCTTTAATAGTTGATTCCTGTACTCTGCTATTGAGATAGAGTAGTGCAACCTTTGTATTGGTTAAAGAACCTATGGAATAAGATTCACAAAAAAGATCTAAAGACTTTACACGTTTCGTAATCAGTGAAATATTCGTACTTATGGACTCAGTAAATGCATCTTTTGGTCCTTTTATAGAAATATCAGTTGTGGACTGTTCTGGCTTTCTTTGTGGAACATTTGCAATATTTGCCGTAAAAAAATAGGATTGTTTTTCTTTAAAAAGAATCAAGTTTCCTGAATAAACCTTCTCAATTATTTCTTGGAAAGACGTGACTTCTTCAATTGGAGGGCTATGATCTAACTTTTTAACATTTTTAAAAAAAGATTCATCTTTTTCCGTATCAGCCATAAGGATACGAAAAAAGTCATTAAGTTGCTTATTGTCAATCATTCCTTCACAGTAAAAGGCACAGTGGGGATGTTCTTTTTGTATGGTAATAAACTGAATATCTGCATGATTTTCAAAGATTTCTTTTAATTCTGGTACTGTAAGTTTAGATTCTTTTAGATTCGTGTCCAATTTTTCAAAGGAAGATTGTTCTATGGTGTTATTCATATTCTTTGTCCTTCCTCTCATTTCTTCTCTGGTAAGAACATAATAAAAATAAATACAAAGTGACCAGGATGCCTACGATTGGGACATAAAATAAATAATCTTGTACTAAACTTGCAAATTTAATATCACTAATATGAGAAAAGGGCACCAAGATAAAGAGAGTAACTAATAAAATGCCTAATTCCTTTGACCATTTTTTTATATGAGATTCATAGTGGTCCTTTATTAAGGCAATACAAAAAGCTACTTTTATTGTAACGCCAGCAAGCAGTTGAAATACTGCCAAAAAATCGACATGTGTTAGATGGTATCCAAATGAAATAAGCCGCCACTGTTCGAAAGCTGGAAACCTTAAATTTGCAGCTACAAATGGCCCAAAAGCGGTAATACTTCCAATTGTCGGACCGAGAGTTAACCAAATAATGATGGACATTAAGCTAAATAATTGTAGAAAAGAGAATTTCTTTTTTAATTTATCTTGCAACAAAGTAAGGATAAGGATGTCAGTGCACCCTCCAAGTACAATAAACGTTCCTTTTATTACTGGCATATTACCATTAGACAATATAGGTAAGAGATAAGAATAAGTTTTGGCGTTCATAGTTGCAGTTGCTACTAAAAATCCTAAGGCACACACAATTGGGAGCAAAATGGCAGCCATATGTATGACAGGCTTTGTACCTGAACCACCGGCCCTAACGACTAAAATCAGATAAACAATACTTACTAAATATTTAGGTGTGTCTGGTAAAAAGTAAATATTTACTGCTTGAATAAGGTCAACAAACGAAATTACTGCTGAAATAAATAGATAACAAATGAAAAAAGTGGATATAAAAGAAGCACTAATCCTGCCTGATTTTAGTTTTACCCAATCATATAGATTTCTGTCTCCCATTTTCCTAGTAATGAGGAAGATAAAAACGCCCCAAATGACAAAAAAGAAATAAGCAAGAATAACAGAAATCCAGGCATCTCTTTTTGCTACGGATAATAAATGGGGGACGATAATAACATGATTTGAAATCGAAATGAACATAATAAGCAGAAAATAAACTTGAAGCCGAGAAAATCTCATAGGAAATACCACCATGTTTTTTTATAAATTCCCCCAATACTTCCATATTTATTCTGGACAATTAGGAACTTTGTATCCAAAGAAAGTCAGTTACTGAAGGAAAGATTGGCCTCAAAAACATGTTGGGTAATTGTGATTGTACAAAAAAGGATAGATGAGTACAGGCATTTTCACCCTGTTCATCTATCCTCACTTTTGCCTTATAAATTGTGTGTCATTTTATTTTAAAAACATTTCTCCTGATAGAAATAATTTGGCTTATTTGTTTTATTCGTGTAGGGCTTATGGAAAATATGGGTTGTAGCTGGTGAAAGTGGTGGTATCAGCCAAGTCCAGTTACCTGTAATCTCCCTGCCTATATCACTTTCCATTTTTTCAAATAGTTTAAATTGTGTTGCTGCTGTATGATGGTCAACAATACTTACCCCATCTTCCTTAAATGAATGGAGAACAGCAACATTTAACTCTACGAGGGCTTTATCCCTCCATAAAGTTGCTTCACGGCTAGTATCAAGCCCCATTATTTCCGCAACTTTTGGTAACATATTATAACGATAGTTATCGGCAAAATTTCGCGCACCAATCTCTGTTCCCATATACCAGCCATTAAATGGAGCCGCAGTATAATGAATACCACCAATTTCAAGCTTCATTTCAGAAACTAAGGGAAGCCCGTACCATTTCAACTGCAAATCAGCAAACTCTTTTATCTCAGGATGGCGTAATGGAACTTCTATAACAATATCCTTAGGAATGTCAAACCACTTTGGTTGACTTCCGTTTTTTTGAATCACAATAGGAAGTATATCAAAATGTGTGCCTTCGCCTTTCCAGCCCATCTTTTCACATTCTTTTGTAAGTTCAATAGAAGAGGTATCTCCAATCACACCTTGGTCAGTTTCGTATCCTGCATAGCGGATAAGCTGATAATTCCAAATCCGGAACTGTTCCGCCTTGCCAACTGCTGGCTTGAAAATGGATATCGTCGGAATTATTTTTCCGCCATTTGATGCGTATTCAATGTGTGTAAATAGTGCTTCTGCTACTTCATCCTCCGTATTGCAGTTCCGTTGATCAAATACATTTAGTGATTCCCAAAAAAGTCTTCCAATACAACGGTTACTATTTCGCCATGCCATTCTTGCTCCATGCTGGAGCTCTTCAAATGTATGATCATAATGATGGTAGAGTTCAATATGTTCTTTGATCTCTTTTATTCTGTTTTGTGTTTCCTCTTCTGACTTTCCTAACTCTGAATAACATTGATAAATAAAATCCTTTGCTTCATCAAAAAGTACATCCTGAATGATCTCGTTCATATGCTACCCTGCCTTATTTCTTCAAAAATTTAATAAGTTCCTTCATTGAACTACTATTCATCTATTATATAAAAACAAAGATAAATGTGTAAGACTGAAATAACAAATAAGAAGCACCGGGACGAAAATTAGTTTTTTTACTAAAATCTTAAACCTTCTGTAATAGCTAATATTTTACCACAGTACGTTGTAGATAAAGAAACAGTTGGTCAATTCACCGGATTATTTGGTAAGTATGTAAAGGAAATTGGTATGCATCGCTTTTAAACAGTAGTTATATACTCCACTTGGATCGGGAGGATAGTCTTGATGCCTGACTCATTTCTATCCTCCGATATTTTGTTCCTATGCATGCCCATATAAGGCTCTATATACAATTATTTTCTCGTTTCATATATATTTGTTGCTTTGGTTTCATGTGTGAAAAAGGATGCTAGGGTACTCACTGCAACCAATACTATTAGAATAAAATATGCCTTTTGATATCCTAAAGCCGGCATTGACTGATAGGCATCAAGAATTCTTCCCATCAATACAGGTACAACCGCAGCTCCTGCAAAGCCTATGCAATTTACCACACCTGTTGCAATACCTGAATATCTTCTGTTGTTCACTTCGTTTGCGACAGTCCAGCACATTGTAAAGCATGACATCACAAATCCCATTATAAACAGGAATGGCATGAGTAACGATACAGGCATTTTTACATATATGAAAAGAATCCAGCAGAGTAGGGTTACCAAGCTTAAACTGACAACCACGATCTTACGCTTTTTAATTTTATCTGAAATATATCCTACCACGAGACCGCTTACCATGGAACCAATCACTGCAATCATAATCATGTTGGCAGCCTGAATCTTTTCCATTCCGTAAGTTGTAATGAGATAAGAAACACCAAAGGTTCCCAGAAGAACAACATACCCTGTGTATAAACCGATATAGGTCAGAGCTATGATCCATGTTCTCTTATTTGACATAACTGACCTTAAGGCTTCCCCGACTTTTATGGTTGAATCTACAGCCGGTCTACCTTCAAGCTCATCCATTCCCGGAAGACCCATATCAGTTGGATCATCCTTAACTAACAATACTACTAATACAGAAAAGACTAACATTGCCAGTCCCATATAAATGAATGTGTTTCTCCATCCCAAAGTACTTGCTGCGATTACAAGAGGTGTTTGGGCAAGTACTGCTCCCACGTTGGCAGCCACACTAGCAAATCCGACCATCAGCGCAAAGTTCTTTTCATAGAACCAACGTGATTGAATTTTGATAAGGCAAATGAACACAACGGATACTCCGATACCAACCATAAATCTTCCAAGATAAGCCATTGTGATGGTTGAAGCCAGACCAAATATAATAGAGCCGACTGCTGCAAGCAAAGAGAATGAAGCAACCGTCCTCTTCGGTCCAAATTTATCTGCGAGTATTCCTGAAGGAATCTGCATAATAAAATATGCATAGAAATACATTGATCCAAGGGTTGCAAACTGAGCTGCACCTATGTTGAATGCTTCCTCAAGGTCTGTCTTTACAACCCCTGCAGCCATTCGATGGAAGGTAACAAATACATAGATAGCCGCTAAAACTATCCAAACAACCCAGCGATATCTCTCGACACGGTTAACACCTCTGTCTTTTTCATTTATACCAATATCTTTTTCCAATGTAGGTCCTCCTCAATGTTTATACAACTAGTAAGTCACTCTTACTTTTATCACGGCATTCCCTCCTACTAATTAGATTTACCTGATAAATTCAAGTTGATGCTAAGTTTTAATTGAGTGGTTCTTAGTCCAATGAATACAATGCCAAAAATAATACTCTAAAAGCCTTGTATTGGAATTTTTTAAAGAGCAAAGAAACGCTTAAATATTTTAAATGTTTTAAATATTGTTTAAAATTAAATTGAGCAATCGCTCACTCATAATTGTTTACTTCTCATTGAATAAAAGGAGGAATTGCTTATGAAAAACTCAAGTATTCTTTTCTTTGAAAGAAAATTTCCTAGTGCAAATATGATTATAGTGAAAGACCGGCTTCCCATTCTTATTGATACAGGTTTTGGGAGTGATGTTAAAGATACTGAGCAATTAATTACGGGGGCAGGCGTTTCTCCAGAAGAACTACACCTTATTGTGAACACGCACTATCATAGTGACCATGTAGGAGGGAATTCTTATTTTCAAAAAAATTATGGAATTAGGATTGCTACTCATAAATGGGAGGCTGATTTAATTAATGCTTGTGACCAAGAAGCCTGTAGTGCAGGATGGTTAGATCAGCCTGTTGAACCTTATCGAGTCAATATAAAGCTATCAGATAACGATGAGATTCAAACAGAAAGTAGAATCTTGAAGGTCTTGCACACGCCGGGACATACGTTAGGGCATATTTCTTTATATGATCCTGATGATGAGATATTAATATGCGGGGACCTCTTTCACAAAAATGATATAGGATGGCTAAATATCTTCCGAGAGGGAGTTTCTTCGATCCAACGATCTTTAGAAAGTTTGGATCGATTGTCCAAGCTTCGGATTGGGCAAGCCTATTCAGGACACGGACCTCAAATTGATAATCCTCTAGCTTCCATTGATGCAGCAAGGTCACGGTTTGAAAAGTGGATTCAGGCACCAGATAAAATTTCATGGCATGCTTGTAAGAGGATTTTTTCATTCACATTAATTATTAAAAATGGTTTGGCAAGAGAAGAGATTGATGAATACTTACTAAAATGCGGTTGGTTTCAAGATTTTGCACGCTATTCTTTTCAACTACAGCCAGAAGAATTTATCCCAATCTTGCTTGATGAAATGATACGATCTGGAGCAGCAAGTTGGCAAAATCAAAATTTAATCGCCTCTGCTACGTATCAAGCGCCACAAAAGGAATGGATGGAAAAGAACATAAAGCCGAAAGATTGGAAAGATTTCTCCCATAACTCTCATAATACACTATAGGAAATTTCGTTTTTAGATGTAAAATGACATGAGCAAACCCTGAAAGGATTATAATATTATTCGTTTTGGAGAAGAGTATCAGAAAACGAGTAAGCTATTTCTGTTGTTCAACCATAGGGGGCGTATCTACAATAAGCAGATACGCTTTTTCATGGCTCCTTTTCTTCTCTAGTAGATTATTTAGATGTGGTATTTAGCGTGAGGAAGCTT
>JAENZK010000114.1 GCA_016841285.1 Guptibacillus hwajinpoensis
AGGTGGAATCTCCAAATGTTGCAAAATTCTGTTGTGATGGTAGCGATTATTCTTGCCATCAACATCGTTTATGTATCGTTTTTTACCATTCGAATGATTTTAACGTTAAAGGGTCAACGGTACATGGCTGCTACAATAAGTTCAGTTGAAGTTATTATTTATGTTATTGGATTGGGTCTAGTGTTAGATAATTTGGATCAAATTCAAAACTTGATTGCCTATGCTGTAGGATATGCTCTAGGTGTTTTAGTAGGTATGAAGATAGAAGAAAAATTAGCATTAGGCTATATTACTGTGAATGTGATTTCCAATGAGTGGGAAAAACCATTCACAAAGCTCCTTAGAGAAAAAGGGTATGGTGTGACAAGCTGGATGGCGTATGGGATGGATGGGGATCGTCTTGCTATGCAAATTTTAACACCGAGAAAATACGAAAAACCATTATACAAGTTAATCAAAGAAATTGATCCAAAAGCATTTATCATTGCCTATGAACCCAAAACAATTTATGGCGGTTTTTGGGTAAAGTCAGTTCGAAAAGGGAGATTAGGTCAATGAGTGAAAAACCCAAAAAGAAAAGGTTTGAAGTCGAGGATCATGAGAGTATTTCCGATTGTTTAGACAGAATGGATAAAGAAGGCTATCAACCGGTAAGGCGAATGGAAGAGCCGGTGTTCATTGAAGTAAAAGAAGGTAAAACAATCGTTGAAAAAGTCCATAAGCAAAAAATAGTATTTGAAGGAAGATTAAAATAACAAACTAGTAAAGCAAAAACCGAACATTAAAATCTTGCCAAAATAATATTGTTCGATATTTGTTGACATTTTTAAGAATTGCTTGTTAAAATTAAAAAGGTAAAATGAAAAGCCAACATCGCCTCATATATCATTGGGAATACGGCCCAAAAGTTTCTACCCGATTACCGTAAATAATCGGACTATGAGGAAGGTATATTTCATCAGTGACACGACCTTGCATAAGGAATGGCTATTTCGCTTTCGATTTATTTCTTTATGTAATCATGTCCAGGTGTAGATCCCTTTCTCGTTAATGAAAGTATCTGCCCTGGACTTTATTTATTTTTGCAGAGCAAAAATAAAGCCTCCGGCTGATGCCTCGGATTTTCAAATGTAGTTTATCGAACAAGTTCGATAAAATCCGGGCGCAAATACACCAAGGCGTATTTGATTATTTTAACCTAAAGATATAGGAGGATTTTTTCCATGGATAAACCTTTAGTTGGGGTTATTATGGGTAGTACATCTGATTGGCCCACAATGGAACATGCATGTGCTATTTTAGATGAATGTCAAATTCCTTACGAAAAAAAAGTAGTCTCCGCCCATCGGACACCGGACTTGATGTTCCAATATGCGGAAACAGCAAAAGGTAGAGGGATTAAGGTTATCATTGCTGGTGCTGGTGGTGCAGCACATTTACCGGGAATGGTTGCGGCAAAAACGACTTTACCAGTCATTGGTGTTCCGATCCAATCCAAATCGTTAAATGGGCTTGATTCATTACTATCGATTGTGCAAATGCCTGGCGGTGTACCGGTGGCAACAGTAGCGATCGGAAAAGCGGGAGCTATGAATGCCGGCTTACTTGCGGCCCAAATTTTAGGGACACAATTTCCTGAAATTGATGAACGTTTAGTAAACAGACGGATTGCAACACGAAATGCTGTATTAGAAAGTAGTGATCAACTTGGCTAAAAGAATAGTACCTGGACAAACCATTGGGATTATCGGTGGAGGACAGTTAGGTCGAATGATGGCGATCGCTGCGAAAGAAATGGGCTATCGGGTGGCAGTTATGGAACCAACTAAGGATTCTCCATGTGCGCAAGTATCTGATATCGAAATAATCGCTCCATATGATGATTTGGATGCAGCTAAAAAATTAGCTGAGGTCAGCGATGTGATTACATATGAATTTGAAAATGTAGATCACATTGTCTTAGGATGGCTTGAGGAAAATGCTTATTTGCCACAAGGCAGTGAGCTAATTAAAATTACACAAGATCGTGCCAATGAAAAGAAGGCAATCGTAGAAAGCGGAGCTGAGGTTGCCCCATATTTTCTTGTTAATACTATAGAAGATTTACAGGCTGGTATGGAAAGGCTAGGAATGCCAGCTGTACTAAAGACGTGTAGAGGCGGCTATGACGGAAAAGGTCAAGCTGTTATAAAAGAAACAAATGATATAAGTGATGCCGAAAAACTTCTTTCACATGGCCAATGTGTACTAGAAAAATGGCTTTCTTTTGAAAAGGAGATTTCAGTTATCGTTTCTAGAAGCGTATCTGGAGAAGTTAGTACATTTCCGGTTGCAGAAAATATTCATGTTGAAAACATTCTTTCCCAATCGATTGTTCCGGCAAGAATAGATGAACGTATTGCCCAAAAAGCGACAGAAAAAGCTATTAATCTTGCGAAATCCATCAATATGATTGGTACTTTAGCCGTTGAAATGTTTTTAACAACGGATGGTGACATTTTTATTAATGAATTAGCACCAAGACCGCATAACTCAGGACATTATACACTGAACGCTTGTGAAACATCACAATTTGAGCAGCATATACGTGCAGTTTGTGATTGGCCGTTAGGAAAACCGGATTTATTAAAGCCGGTTGTGATGGCAAATATATTAGGAGAACATGTCCAGCCTGTTCTTGAGAAAATTGATCGATTTTCAGATTGTAAGCTGCATTTATACGGAAAAGCGGAAGCTAAAGTAAAGCGGAAAATGGGTCATCTCAATATTCTTGCTAATACTACTGAAGAAGCTTTAGATAAATACGAAGCCTTAAATATTTGGAATAATGGAGGAATCATTTAATGATCGAACGCTATACTCGCCCTGAAATGGGAGCAATTTGGACAGAGGAAAATAAGTTTAAAGCATGGTTAGAGGTTGAAATCTTAGCTTGTGAGGCATGGGCTGAGCTAGGCGAAATACCGAAAGAGGATGTAAAAAAGCTTCGTGAAAATGCTTCTTTCAACATTGATCGAATTAATGAAATCGAACTAGAAACAAGACATGATGTTGTTGCTTTTACTCGTGCCGTTTCTGAAACACTCGGCGAAGAAAGAAAATGGGTTCACTATGGTTTAACATCAACAGACGTTGTTGATACAGCCCTTTCTTATTTAGTAAAACAGGCCAATGACATTCTTCAAAAAGATATTGAGAATTTTATTGAGATTTTAAAACAAAAAGCAATAGAGCATAAGAAGACAGTTATGATGGGACGTACACACGGTGTTCATGCAGAACCAACTACTTTCGGTTTAAAGCTTGCCCTATGGTATGAAGAAATGAAACGAAATTTAGAACGTTTTAAAAACGCATCTGAGGGCATTCGAGTTGGAAAAATCTCAGGGGCAGTTGGGACTTATGCTAACATCGATCCATTCGTTGAACAATATGTGTGTGAAAACTTAGGCTTAAAAGCATCACCGATTTCTACTCAAACATTACAACGTGATCGCCATGCTGACTATTTGTCAACATTAGCACTTATTGCAACATCAATTGAAAAATTCGGTGTTGAAGTTCGGGGATTACAAAAGAGTGAAACTAGAGAGGTTGAAGAGTTTTTTGCAAAAGGTCAAAAAGGTTCTTCGGCTATGCCGCATAAACGTAATCCAATCGGTTCAGAAAACATGGCTGGACTTGCTCGTTTAATTCGCGGATATATGATGACGGCTTACGAAAACGTACCTTTATGGCATGAAAGAGATATTTCACATTCATCGGCTGAACGTGTGATTTTACCAGATGCAACCATTGCACTGAACTATATGTTAAATCGTTTCGCCAATATCGTGAAAAACTTAACGGTATTCCCAGAGAATATGAAACGCAATATGGAAAGAACATTTGGTTTAATCTATTCTCAACGCGTTCTATTAGCCCTTATTGATAAAGGTTTATCTAGAGAAGAAGCCTATGATACTGTGCAGCCAAAAGCAATGGAGGCATGGGAAACGCAAGTTCCTTTTAGATCACTTATTGAGGCAGAGGAGAAAATTACAAGTAAGTTAAGCCCTGCTGAGATTGAAGATTGCTTTGATTATAACTATCATCTCAAGAATGTTGATATGATCTTTGAGCGTTTAGGCTTGGAATAGGGATTAGGCACACAGAGACTTTGGTGGTGCCTGATACCACCGGAGTCATTTTCAATATAAATTTTCGCATATTTCCGAATACGGGGGAATCTTTAATGGAAAAAGGGCAATTATTATACGAAGGTAAAGCAAAAAGAATTTATGCAACAGATGATGAAAATATTGTTTGGGTTGAATACAAGGACGATGCGACAGCTTTTAATGGGGAGAAAAAAGCACAAATCAGTGGAAAAGGCCGCTTGAACAATCAAATTACGACATTGCTTTTTGAAAAATTAGCGCAAGCTGGTATTGAAAATCACTTTGTGGAAAAACTCTCCGAAACGGAGCAACTTGTAAAAAAAGTAAAAATTGTTCCGCTTGAAGTTGTAGTTCGCAACATTATCGCAGGAAGCCTTGCAAAAAGATTAGGAAAAGAAGAAGGCACAGAACTTAAAACCGCAATCGTTGAATTCTACTATAAAGATGACGATTTAGGTGACCCTATCGTTAATAACGATCACATTCAATATCTTGAAATAGCAACAGAAGCTGAGTTGCAAAAAATTAAAGGAATAGCCCTTAAAGTGAATGAGATTTTAGCTCCTTATTTTGCAGAAAGAAATGTAAAATTAGTCGATTTCAAGCTTGAATTCGGAGTAACAACTGAAGGTGAGTTGATTTTAGCAGATGAAATTTCACCTGATACATGCCGACTTTGGGATAAAGAAACAAATCAGAAGCTAGATAAAGATATATTCCGCCGCGATTTAGGTAACTTGACAGATGCATATGAAGAAATTTTAAAACGTTTAGGAGGCGCAAACTAATGTTCAAAGTAAAAGTATATGTAACTTTAAAAGAAAGTGTTTTAGACCCACAAGGTGCAGCGGTCAAAAATTCACTACACAGTATGACTTATAAAGATGTAACAGACGTCCGTATCGGTAAATATTTAGAACTGACACTTGATCAAAATACTAAAGATGTAGAGCAAACTGTCAAAGAAATGTGCGACCGTCTTTTATCTAATCCAGTCATTGAAGATTATCGTTATGAAATCGAGGAGGTTGTCGCTCAGTGAGATTCGCAGTGATCGTTTTTCCAGGGTCCAATTGTGATATCGATATGTATCATGCCATTAAGGATGAATTAGGGGAAGAAGTAGAATACGTTTGGCATACAGAATCAGATTTAAGCCAATTTGATGCGATTCTACTACCAGGTGGATTCTCTTATGGAGACTATTTACGTTGTGGAGCTATCGCCCGTTTCTCAAATATTATGGAAGCTGTTATTAAAGCAGCTGACGAAGGTAAGCCAGTTTTAGGGGTATGTAATGGCTTCCAAGTATTGTTGGAATCTGGACTTCTTCCAGGTGCGATGAAGCGCAACAATAATTTGAAATTTATGTGCCGTCCGGTTGATCTTGAGGTCGTTAATAACAACACAATGTTCACAAGCGGCTACGAACAATCAGAAATTATCTCAGTTCCTATCGCTCATGGAGAAGGGAATTATGAGTGTGATGATGAGACATTAAAAGAATTAGAGGAAAACAACCGAATTGTCTTCCGTTACCATGGAACAAATCCGAACGGTTCGAAAGCAGACATTGCCGGAATTATCAATGAAAAAGGAAACGTATTAGGCATGATGCCTCATCCAGAACGTGCTGTTGATGAATTATTAGGCAGTGCAGACGGACTTAAACTATTTCAATCAATCTTGAAAAAATGGAGGGAAGCACATGTCGTTACTTCTTGAACCAACAGCAGTGCAAATTAAAGAAGAAGCTATATATCGTGAAATGGGATTGAATGATGAAGAATTTGCATTGGTCGAAAAAATTCTTGGACGCCTTCCCAACTATACAGAGCTAGGACTATTTTCAGTAATGTGGTCGGAGCATTGCAGTTACAAAAATTCAAAGCCAGTATTAAGAAAGTTCCCAACTAAAGGTGAACGCGTATTACAAGGACCTGGTGAAGGTGCTGGTATTGTTGACATCGGTGACAAACAAGCGGTCGTTTTTAAAATTGAAAGTCATAACCATCCATCAGCGATTGAGCCATATCAAGGGGCGGCAACTGGTGTTGGCGGAATTATCCGTGACGTCTTTTCAATGGGTGCACGCCCAATTGCCATCTTAGATTCACTTCGTTTTGGAGAACTTACAACACCGCGCATGAAATATCTTTTTGAAGAAATTGTTCATGGGATTGCCGGATACGGAAATTGTATTGGTATTCCAACAGTCGGTGGCGAGATTCAATTTGATCCATCATATGAAGGCAACCCACTTGTAAATGCCATGTGCGTGGGCTTAATCAATCATGAAGATATTAAAAAAGGCCAGGCAAAAGGAGTTGGCAATACCGTTCTTTATGTCGGAGCATCAACAGGCCGCGATGGTATCCACGGAGCAACATTTGCTTCGGAGGAATTAAGCGAGGCATCTGAAGCAAAACGCCCAGCAGTTCAAGTAGGCGATCCGTTTATGGAAAAACTACTTCTTGAAGCATGCTTAGAAATTATTAAATCTGATGCACTTGTAGGTATTCAGGATATGGGTGCTGCTGGTTTAACATCTTCATCAAGTGAAATGGCAAGTAAAGCAGGCTCTGGTATCGAAATGAATTTAGATTTAGTGCCACAGCGTGAAACAGGAATGACTGCATATGAAATGATGCTTTCTGAATCACAAGAACGTATGCTTTTAGTCGTTCACAAGGGCCGTGAGCAAGAGATTATTGATATTTGCCATAAATATGGCCTTGAAGCAACGGCGATTGGAAAAGTAACAGATGATAAAAAGCTGCGCTTATATCATAAAGGTGAAGTAGTGGCAGATGTACCGGTAGATGCACTTGCCGAAGAGGCACCTGTTTATCATAAGCCATCCACAGAGCCTACCTATTATGGTGAATTCCAAAGCATGGCTCCTTACGTTCCGACAGTAACGGATTACAAGGAAACGCTTGTTCAATTATTAAGCCAGCCAACGATTGCAAGCAAGGAATATGTATTTGACCAATATGACTATATGGTTCGTACAAATACAGTAGTTGCACCTGGATCAGATGCAGCTGTACTAAGAATTCGCGGTACAAGAAAAGCATTAGCAATGACAACAGATTGTAATTCACGTTACTTATATCTTGATCCAGAAGTAGGTGGAAAGATTGCCGTAAGTGAAGCAGCACGTAATATCGTGTGTTCTGGTGGGGAGCCACTAGCGATTACAGATTGCTTAAACTTCGGAAATCCGGAAAAGCCTGAAATCTTCTGGCAACTTGAAAAAGCAACCGATGGAATGAGTGCTGCATGTGAAGCATTAACTACACCGGTAATCGGCGGAAACGTATCGCTATATAATGAAACAAATGGAGAAGCGATTTATCCAACCCCTGTTGTTGGTATGGTTGGTTTAATTGAAGATACTGAGCATATTACGACTCAAAATTTCAAAGAAGCTGGAGACCAAATATATGTAATTGGTGAAGCAAAGCTGGAATTCTGCGGCAGTGAATTACAAAAGATGCTTGAGGGAAAAATATTTGGTAAGGCACCTGAACTTAATCTTGAAGTTGAAGTCGTGCGTCAACAGCAGCTATTATCTGCGATTAAATCTGGCCTTGTTCAATCAGCCCATGATATTGCAGAGGGCGGTTTAGCTGTTGCGATTGCTGAATCTTTAATGAATGATGACAAGTTAGGCGCTGTTGTCCAAATCAAAGGCGATGCTGTAACAGCTTTATTTAGTGAAACACAATCACGTTACATTGTGACTGTTAAAAAGGAAAACCAAGAGCAATTTGAAGCGATTGTAAAAGATGCCAGCTTAATTGGGGAAGTTACCCAAACGGGTGTTTTAACATTCGTTGACGAAAAAGAAGTTGAGTTATTATCTGCTGAGACAGAACAACTTAAAAGTGCTTGGAAAGGAGCTATACCATGCTTGCTGAAATCAAAGGCTTAAATGAAGAATGTGGAGTATTTGGAGTATGGGGGCACTCTGACGCAGCACATTTAGCCTATTATGGTCTGCACAGTCTTCAACACCGTGGCCAAGAAGGTACAGGAATTGTTGTGACAGATGGTGAAACATTAAAAATATCCAAAGGTTTAGGCTTGGTTACAGAAGTGTTTGGTATGGATGATCTTGCAGGTTTAAGCGGTAAGGCTGCTATCGGCCATGTCCGTTATTCAACAGCAGGGGGTGGAGGCTATGAAAATGTGCAGCCTTTACTCTTTAATTCACAAACAGGTAGTTTGGCTTTAGCTCATAACGGTAATTTAACAAATGCTACAGCATTGAAACGTCAATTGGAACACCAAGGTTCTATTTTCCAAACAACATCTGATACAGAAGTGCTTGCCCATTTAATCAGACGTGGTGGATTTTTAAACATGGAAGACCAAGTGAAAGATGCGTTGCAGATGTTAAAGGGTGCTTATGCTTTCTTAATTATGACAGAGAATAAATTAATGGCTGCCCTTGATCCTAATGGATTCCGTCCACTTTCTATTGGACGTCTTGATGGTGCCTATGTACTTGCATCAGAAACATGTGCGTTTGATGTTATCGGAGCCACTTATGAGCGTGATGTCTTACCTGGTGAATTAATTATTATTGATGATATGGGCTTACGTTCAGAACGTTTTTCTATGAATGTGAACCGTTCTATTTGCAGTATGGAATATATTTATTTTGCAAGACCTGACAGTAATGTTGATAGTATCAATGTTCATACAGCACGCAAAAAGCTAGGAAAGCAAATGGCACTTGAAGCACCTATTGAAGCAGATGTTGTAACAGGTGTACCTGATTCAAGTATCTCTGCGGCAATTGGCTTCGCGGAAGCGACAGGGATTCCTTACGAATTAGGACTTATCAAAAACCGTTACGTTGGACGTACGTTTATTCAGCCCTCACAGGAGCTTCGTGAGCGCGGTGTAAAAATGAAATTATCGCCTGTCCGCGGTGTTGTTGAAGGAAAGCGTGTGGTTATGGTCGATGATTCGATTGTGCGTGGTACAACAAGTCGAAGAATTGTAAATATGTTGCGTGATGCTGGGGCAACTGAGGTTCATGTTCGCATCAGTTCACCGCCAATTGAATATCCGTGCTTTTACGGAATTGATACATCCTCAAGAGAAGAGTTGATAGCAGCTTCGATGTCAATTGAAGAAATTCGTAAAGAGATCGGTGCGGATTCCTTGGCATTTTTATCAAAAGAAGGATTATTAGAGGCGATTGGAAGAGATGATTCTGAGGAAAATTGCGGACAATGTCTAGCATGCTTCACAGGGAAATATCCAACTGAGATATATCCTGATGATATCAGCACAAACTCTAAAAAGGCGACTCAAAAAAAAACTAAGGCCCCGACTTCGTAAGAAGGGGCCTATAAGTTGCAAAAAATAGGTGGAAGAGGAGATAAAAGACATGTCAAATGCTTACAAGAATGCCGGTGTAGATATTGAAGCAGGCTATGAATCTGTTAATCGCATGAAAAAACATGTTCAAAAAACAGTCCGACCTGAGGTGCTTGGTGGTTTAGGCGGCTTTGGTGGTATGTTTGATCTTTCAAAAATGAATGTGAAAGAGCCGGTTTTAATTTCTGGTACAGATGGCGTTGGTACGAAGCTAATGCTTGCTTTTATGATGGATAAGCATGATACGATCGGCATTGACTGTGTGGCAATGTGTGTGAACGATATCGTCGTTCAAGGGGCAGAACCACTTTATTTCTTAGACTATATTGCTTGTGGGAAAGCACTTCCTGAGCGAATTGAAATGATCGTAAAAGGTGTAGCGGACGGCTGTGTTCAGGCAGGCTGCGCCCTAATTGGCGGAGAAACAGCAGAAATGCCTGGTATGTATGATGTGGAAGAGTACGACCTTGCCGGTTTTGCAGTGGGTGTTGCTGAAAAGTCAAAGATGATCACAGGAACAACAATTGAAGCGGGCGATGTGTTAATCGGGATTGCTTCAAGTGGTATCCATAGTAATGGTTACTCATTAGTGCGTAAGGTACTTCTTGAGGATGGTAAGCTCGATCTTCATGCAACATACGAAGGCTTAAACGGTACGTTAGGTGAGGATCTACTTCGCCCAACAAAAATTTATGTAAAACCACTTTTAGAATTAATCAATAAATTTAACATAAAAGGTTTAGCTCATATTACCGGTGGTGGCTTTATTGAAAACATTCCTAGAATGCTTCCGGAGGGTGTTGCAGCAGAAATCGATTACGGTACCTGGCCAATACTTCCAATATTCAATTTGATTGAAAAGACCGGAAACCTAAAGCAACAAGAACTGTTCAATGTTTTTAACATGGGAATCGGCATGGTTGCAGTTGTTAACGAAAGTGAAGCGAATGATGTTATAGCGACACTTGAATCACTTGGAGAAAAAGCATATAAGATCGGTCGAGTTAAAAACGGCGAAGGAGTTTCCTTTAGTGGGGGCAATCTAGAATGAAAAAAATAGCGGTGTTTGCATCAGGCAGCGGATCTAACTTTCAGGCATTAGTAGATGCTGCAAAGGCTGATCAGTTGTCCTGTGAAATTGCCTTAATGGTTTGTGATAAACCAGGAGCTTTTGCAATCGAGCGGGCAGATAAAGCGGGTATACCCTCTTTGGTGATTTCACCAAAGGATTGTGCTTCAAAAGTAGATTATGAAAAACAAATATTACAAAAGCTTAATGAGAGCGAAGTAGAATTAATCGTACTCGCTGGATATATGCGTTTGATCGGTGAAACATTGTTATCAGCCTACGAAGGAAGAATTGTAAATATCCATCCGTCTCTTTTGCCGTCCTTTCCTGGAAAAGATGCGATCGGACAGGCCTTCCAAGCAAAGGTGATGATTACAGGCGTAACGGTTCATTATGTTGACGAAGGCATGGATACAGGGCCGATTATTGCTCAAGAAGCAGTAAAGATGGATGAAAATGAGACGCGGGAAAGCCTAGAAGCAAAAATCCATCAAGTTGAGCATTTATTATATCCAAATGTTATACAAAAATTATGTTCAAGGGAGAAATAGTAATGGCAATTAAACGTGCACTAGTAAGTGTTTCAGATAAAGCAGGAATCGTTCCTTTCGTGCAAGCACTAGTTGAAAATGGGGTTGAGGTTATCTCAACTGGCGGTACAAGTAAGGTTTTAAAAGAAAATGGCGTGAAGGTAATTGGCATTTCTGAAGTAACAGGATTCCCAGAAATTATGGATGGACGTGTAAAAACACTACATCCTAATATTCATGGTGCGTTGCTTGCAGTTCGTGACAATGCTGAACACAGACAAGCATTAGAAGAGCATAATATTACGCCAATTGATCTTGTTGTAGTAAACCTATATCCTTTCCAAGCTACGATTGCGAAACCGGATGTTGCATTTGAAGATGCAATTGAAAATATCGATATCGGTGGTCCGACAATGCTTCGTTCCGCAGCCAAAAACCATGGCGACGTTGCAGTTGTTGTTGATCCAGCTGACTATGACCGTGTATTAGCAGAAATTAAGGAAACTGGAGATGTAAGTGCTGATTTTAAACGAAAGCTTGCAGCTAAGGTTTTCCGTCATACTGCAGCTTATGATGCAGTTATTTCTGAATACTTAACGAAACAAGCTGGTGAAGAGGATCCAGAATCATTAACTGTAACATTTGAAAAGCGCCAAGACTTACGTTACGGAGAAAATCCACATCAGAAAGCTACATTCTATAAAAAACCATTAAGTTCTGAATCTTCGATTGCAGCAGCAAATCAACTTCATGGAAAAGAGCTTTCATATAATAATATTAACGATGCAGACGCTGCCTTAAGTATTGTTAAAGAATTTACGAAACCTGCGGTTGTTGCGTTAAAGCATATGAATCCATGTGGAGTAGGTGTTGGTGAAACGGTTGAAGAAGCTTTTGACAAAGCTTACGCAGCTGACCCAGTATCTATTTTTGGCGGTATTATCGCAACAAATCGTGAAGTGGACGGAGCCACTGCTCTAAAAATGAAAGAAATTTTCTTAGAGATTATTATTGCTCCATCATTTAGTGAGGAAGCATTAGAAATTTTAACTTCTAAGAAAAACTTACGTCTATTAACACTTTCTTTTGCAGAAGATAAAAAAGTTGAAAAGAAAATGACATCAATCCATGGTGGTCTTCTTGTTCAAGATGAGGATACATTTGGTTTGGATCAAGCAACAATCACTATTCCAACTAAACGTCAGCCTACTGAGGAAGAGTGGAAGGATCTCGAGTTAGCTTGGAAGGTTGTTAAGCATGTTAAGTCAAATGCGATCGTATTAACAAAGGATAATATGACAATTGGTGTTGGTGCTGGCCAAATGAACCGTGTCGGCTCGGCCAAAATTGCAATTGAACAAGCTGGTGAAAAATCTAAGGGTTCTGCAATGGGTTCAGATGCCTTTTTCCCAATGCCTGATACTGTTGAAGAAGCAGCGAAAGCAGGCATCACAGCGATTATTCAACCAGGTGGTTCAATTCGTGATGAGGACTCCATCAAGAAATGTGATGAGTTCGGAATCACCATGGTATTTACAGGAATTCGTCATTTTAAACATTAAGGAGAGGTAAGCTAATGAAAGTACTTGTTGTAGGACGCGGTGGCCGTGAACATGCGCTTGCATGGAAATTCGCCCAAAGTCCAAACGTTGAAAAAGTATATGTAGCACCTGGTAATGACGGCATGACTGACGTTGCTGAGCTTGTAGCCATTGATGAAAATGATCACAACGGCCTTATTGCTTTTGCGAAAGAAGCGGGCGTATCCTTAACCTTTGTCGGCCCGGAAGCACCTTTATCCGAAGGGATTGTTAACCGCTTTGAGGAAGAAGGATTGCGTGCCTTCGGACCGCGAAAAGAAGCTGCCATAATTGAAGGCAGTAAATCTTTTGCTAAAGATTTAATGAAAAAATACAATA
>JAENZK010000115.1 GCA_016841285.1 Guptibacillus hwajinpoensis
ATTTCCAGCTATTATTGAAGCCTTAATTATGGAGTTTGTATTTGAGGGACTTAGAGAAGCAGGGGTCCGTCTTCCGAAAGCGGTAGGTTCAGCTGTCAGTATTGTTGGCGCCCTCGTCATTGGTCAAGCTGCTGTTGATGCAGGTATTGTTTCGACCCCGATGGTGATCATAGTTGCCACAACAGGAATCGCTTCATTTGCCATTCCTCGCTATAATCTAGGATTTGCTATTAGAATGATTCGATTTTTCATGTTGCTATTGGCAGGAACCCTTGGCTTTTATGGCATCGTTATTGGCTTTATCGTGCTTACCATTCATCTAGTTAATCTTCGTTCCTTTGGTGTTCCATACTTCACACCATTGGCACCGCAAATACCAGCCGAATTAATGAAGGATTGGTTAATCAGAGCACCACGATGGTTAAATGGGAAGCGGCCGACTTTCTTTTCTGGTCGAAATAAAAAAAGAATCCCAAAAGGGCAAAAGCCCGGTCCAAATCAAAAGGAAGGAGAATAACAAATGAATCGAAAAAATCAATTACTAGGTTTCATTATTTGTTTTCCTTTACTGTTGTTAACGGGCTGCTGGGATCGAGTAGAGTTAAATGATCGTGCTCTTTGGCTCGCTACCGGATTCGATGCTGTTACAGGCGAAAAAGGAATTGAAGTTAGTGGTCAAATAGCCGTTCCCAGCAACATGAAGCCTTCAGGAAGTGGTGGTGGCGGTGGTGGCGGTGGTGGAATGCCAGAACCCTATTTTGTTCTGTCTCAAAAAGGTAAGAATGTCGGGGATGCCCTGTCCAAAATGCAAACTGAACTTTCAAGATCTCCCGATTTCGGCCAGAGGCATGTTATTTTTCTTGGAGAAGAATTAGCTAAAAAAGGATTAAGATACATGCTAGACTCAAACACCCGTGAACCTGATATCAATATTAGAAGTGATATTTTTGTAGTGAAAGGCGGAACCGCAAAAGATATTTTAAATGGTGCTGCTGGTTTTGAACTTACACCTGCTATATCAGCATTAAAAAAGCACCAACAATATGGCGGGAGGGGAGATATTTCCTATTTAGAATTTTTAATTGCCTCCCATAAAAAAGGTATGAATCCCACAATCCCCGCACTTGAACTAGATGTGAAGAAATCATCTAAACCGCTTACGAAAGTGGCTGGATTAGCAATCTTTGACAAAGACCTTAAATTATTAGGGTTTATTGATGCCGATGAAAAAAGAGATTTCCTTTGGATTTTAGGGGATTTAAAAAAACGGACGGTTTCCATTCAGTACAAGGAAGGTGGTAATGCAAGTTTAAATTTAGTTAATACCTCGCACAATATAGTTCCTGAACTTAGAGGGGATTCTCCAATCAAATTTACGATTACTTTAAGTGGGGATGCGGAAATATTTGAAAATAATACAAATTTGGATTTAGTGCCGAGAAAGAATCTTAAAATTTTAGAAAGAGCATTTGAACAGCATCTGGAAAAACAAGTGTTGCAAACCGTTCATAAAGTCCAGAAAGAGTATGGTGTCGATATTTTCGGTCTAGGTGAGGTCATCCATCTCAAACAGCCACAACAATGGAAATCGCTAAAAAAGGATTGGAATTCAAAATTTAAAGAAGCCAAAGTAGTTGTAAAAGTAAATCTTACAATTAAAAGTAATGGTTTATCCGGTCCATCGTTACTGATAGAAGAAAGTGAGATCAAAAAATGAAACTATCAAACCTTCAACTTTTTTGGATGATATTCATTTTTCTAATTGGAAATATCCTATTGCGAATGGGTTCTCCGTTAGCAGAGGTTGCTTTACAGGATGGGTGGATGTCCATTATTATCGCGACTTTATGTGCACTTTTAGTACTATTAATTGCGTCCAAAATCAGCCTGCTTTATCCAAATCTTAATTTCCTTGAATTATGTAGACAAATAATGGGGAAAAGGTTGGGTTCGATTCTTTTTGTCGCTTATTTATTGTACTTTATGATTGCTATAGGAAAGATTCTTGCTGAATCTTCAAGTTTTACACTTAAGATTTTGCTTCCAGCTACACCAATTTGGGCAATCATGGTACCTATGCTTATGTTAATCATTTATGGAATTTATATTGGTGGAATTGAAGGAATTGGACGTTGTAGTGAAGTATTCGGACCAATCAATATTGTGGGCATTCTTTTTTTAATCCTATTAGCTATACCAAGTTTAAACTTTCAAGGTATTCTTCCCGTTTACGTAGATAGTGGATTTTCCGCCATTATGAAAGGAAGTATTTTTCCTTTTACCATATTTAGCGAAACAGTTATTGTACTAATGCTACTACCTTTTGTTAATGTACGAAAGAAAGGGGCCATAAGTGTTGCATGGGGATTAACGATAACTGGTTTTGTTTCTACGATCATCATCTTTTTTACGCTTATGACGGTAGGGCCAGATTTGGCCGCAAGACTACAATATCCTGTATTTGATATGGTTCGATTCATTAATTTAATGAATTTTATCCAAAATCTCGAAATTGTTGGGATTTCAATCTGGATTCTAAGTGTTTTCATAAAGATGTCTGTGTACTTTTTTTTAGCTAGCTACGGAACGGCTCAATTATTTAAAATTAAGGATTGGCGAAAAACTGTATGGTTTGTTGGTGCTATCACTTTAACGTTAGCAGTTGTCTTAATCAAGTTACATTTAGAGGATATTGAGTTTTTTAAATTGATTGCCATTCCCTATATAATCCCGATTAATATGATAGGGATTCCGTTATTGTTATTAGTGGTAGGGACTATACGGAAAAAGAAAGAAAAAACAAGACAACAATGAAATAGTGATTTTGTTGTCTTGTTTTAATTTTTAGATATTATTCTTATTTAATCTCAATAATGGTCTTGCTATAATCGGCGCAATTATGGCCGAAAGAATCGCTTCTGCTATACCATTTGTTACGAGTATGTATAAAATTGCTGGCAATACTTCACTTACATCCATGCCTAATGCATTTGCGTACGGTTCTTTATAAAAAAGATAAGTTAAACCGAGCACCAAAATCGTATTAGTCATAGAACCGAATAAAGCAGCAAGCCTCATCGACCAAGCAGAGTTTAGCTTTGTTTTCAAAAAAGTAATAAAAGCATAGGCTGCAACCACACCAATTAAAATTCTAGGTAGAACAGATATTAGCGGATTCGTAAAAAGCAGCGGTGCCAACGGGCTAGTAGGAGCAATAAACGCTCTTATAAATGTAATCATTCCCCAAATTCCACCAATGATAGCCCCATTTCCAGGACCAAAAACGAATGCGGCTATGATGACCGTTATTGGAATGATCGTCAAACTGAGCGGACCAACTGGTATATAACCGAGAAAAGGTATAAAGGTTTGGATAATCACAATTGCAGTAAGTACACCTAATATAGCAAGTTTAAATGTTTTGTTTTCATTACGAGGACCCATAGGAATCTCCTATCTCATTTTGTCTTATAAATTGAACTAGTGCTATTTAAATTATACAAAAAAGATGCCCAAAAGCTAAACTTTTCGGGCATCTTTTTGAATTTTTTATTTTTATCGATTTAACAAACTTCCAACATAACGTAGTAACTCATTGGCAGAGGTTGAATTATAGCCATATTCGTCAATAAGTGTTGCGACAACCTCATTGATTTTCTTAAGCTGCTGTTCATCCGGTGTCTTGGATGAAGTTGTGATTTTAACAATATCTTTCAAATCAGCAAATAGTTTTTTCTGGATGGCTTCTCGTAATCTTTCATGGGATTTGTAATCAAAACGCTTTCCTTTACGGGCATAGGCTGAAATTCTAATCAAAATTTCTTCACGGAATGCTTTTTTCGCATTTTCAGAGATTCCAATTTGCTCTTCAATCGAACGCATTAATTTTTCATCCGGATTCATTTCTTCCCCCGTTAATGGGTCGCGAAGTTTATTTTTGTTACAGAATGCCTCGACATTATCAAGGTAATTATCCATTAACGTTTTAGCAGATTCTTCATAAGAATAAACGAATGCTTTTTGTACTTCTTTCTTAGCAATTTCGTCATACTCCCTGCGAGCCACAGAAATAAAATTCATATACCGCTCTCTGTCTTCATTGGATATTGAAGCATGCTGGTCTAACCCATCCTTCAATGAGCGCAATACATCTAGCGCACTTATCGATGGATTATCCTTTCTAATAATCGCCGAAGATATCCGGTTGATGACATAGCGCGGATCAATTCCTTTCATTCCTTCATCAACATGTTCCCTCTTCATCTCTTCAACATCAACATCATTAAAGCCTTCAAGAATTTCTCCATCATAGAGCCTCATCTTCTTCACAAGGTCGACTCCTGCTTTTTTAGAATCCTTTAAACGGGTTAAAATGGTGAACATTGCCGCAACCTTTAACGTGTGCGGTGCAATATGAACATGGGCCATTTCACTTTCATTGATCATCTTCTCATAAATTCGCTCTTCCTCACTATAGCTTAAGTTATAGGGTACAGGCATAACAATGATCCGTGAGTGTAATGCTTCATTTTTCTTATTGGAAATAAAGGATCGATATTCCGCTTCATTCGTATGGGCAATGATTAATTCATCTGCACTAATCAATGCAAAGCGGCCTGCTTTGAAGTTCCCTTCTTGTGTTAAGGAAAGCAAATGCCATAAGAATTTTTCATCACACTTCAGCATTTCCTGGAATTCCATCATCCCACGGTTTGCTTTATTTAACTCGCCGTCAAAGCGGTAGGCCCGAGGGTCGGATTCAGAGCCGAATTGGGCTATTGTAGAAAAGTCGATACTTCCGGTTAAATCAGCAATATCCTGTGATTTCGGATCGGACGGACTAAAAGTTCCAATCCCAACCCGCTTATTTTCCGAGAAGAAGATTCTTTCGATTATTACATCTTCAATGCGTCCACCATATTCTTCCTCAAGCCTCATCATATTTAATGGAGACAGATTTCCTTCTATCCGGATCCCATATTCTTTGTGAAAATCGTCTCTAAGATTAGGAGGGATTAAATGTAATGGATCCTCGTGCATTGGACAACCTTTGATAGCATAAACAGCACCTTTATCAGTTCGTGAATAAGCCTCTAGGCCTCTTTTCAGCATTGTAACAAGTGTAGATTTCCCACCACTAACAGGTCCCATTAATAATAAAATCCGTTTTTTTACATCAAGCCTTTTCGCTGCAGGATGAAAGTATTCCTCTACTAACCGCTCAATGGCATCGTCAATTCCAAACATTTGATTACGGAAAAATGAATATTTCTTTTCCCCATCAATTTCCTCAACTCCAGCATCTTTTATCATATTAAATACACGAGAATGAGCTGTTTGGGCCACATACGGTCTTTCTTTCACAATATCCAAATATTCAGCGAAGGTACCTTCCCACGCCAAACGTTCCTCTTCATCACGGTGCATTTGAATCTTTTTTAAGATTTCCATAAGTACCTCCCTCTAAGTTGAGAATCAATTTAGTGGTTTATATCACTTTATGCTGTATCGTTACTTAACATGTCTTAAATTCTTAAACAACTATTTAAAATAAATAGAATGCTTCCTACAGCCTATGCATATATAAGCCACTTCGTCATTGATTCGTTCCTTTGAATAATGTTAAATTTTCTTCATACTTTTCATTCACAGTTAGGACAAGTTGGGATATAATAAAACTATATTGTGTCTTAAGGAACTCTTACATAGGGGAGGAATTTCCATGGGTTTTATTTTAATAATGGTCGTTATCCTTGCATTCTTAACAGCTATCTTCACTGCTGGATACAATGATAAGCCAAACCAAAATTAATGAGAAAAGCGGAGGCGCCCGTTCAGCGACGTAAGGACTGGAGCACATCGACTGAGAAAAAGGAAACAAGATGAGGTAACGAATCGATGTTGACTTATCGTAGGGAGGTGGGCGAAGTCCACTAGTCGCTGGGCGCTGTAGCTAGACAAGCAGAAGAAAAAATGGCCTTAGCAAAGGATATACTCCTAACTAAGGTCATTTTTCATGTTAAACCAGGGTAATTTTGTTGTCTTAGTGCTTCATAAACTATGATCGCAGCTGTATTCGATAAATTAAGCGATCTAACTTTTTCAGACATCGGCAGGCGCAAACAGTTTTCGAGATAGGCAGCGATTAGGTCTTTAGGCAATCCCGTTGTTTCTTTCCCGAAAATAAAAAATAGTTCTTCCTCTGGATTACTTAAATCAAAATCAG
Source organism: Guptibacillus hwajinpoensis (assembly GCA_016841285.1). Lineage (GTDB taxonomy): Bacteria > Bacillota > Bacilli > Bacillales > Bacillaceae_J > Schinkia. Next base: position 6,227 of record JAENZK010000115.1, read on the forward strand.
TGTGTTTATTCTTACCAAACTTCGTTATGAAATAATATTTTCCACTTTTATTTTGGTCAAAAAAAACGTCTAATGAATCATAATTATGAATTTGAACAAACTCCCAATAATCAAGACCAGCTCTTTTTAAATATTTATCTTCAGTGGAAAATCCAAGTGGGTGGATTAAGTGCAGTGGTGTATTTGTGGCAGCACAGGTTCTCGCTATATTCCCCGTATTAGCTGGATTTTCTGGTTGGTATAGTACAACATGTATCCCCATTCTTTCACCCTCTAGTTCTTAAAAATTAATATTCAACCTTCATATTATAGCATACCATTATTTTCGATCTAGAATATGAAAGAACTTATATTTTATATTCGGGGTATACGCTGTGGAATCTTCATAAGCCCAGTAGCGCATCCGGCTATTGTAGGTGTGGGCATTCACAAGCGGATCATTATTTACATCCTTGGCAACTACAATTGTATTATGATTCCATTTCCCGTCACCTTCAAAATCATAACAAATCAAATCACCAATATTTAAGTGGCTTACAGAAGGAACCTCTTGTGCTAAAATTCCTTGTTTTGCACCACTTAAATGCCAACGAAAGGAATTGGCAACCGTCCAGCTATAGCTCCAAGAATGACCATTAAACCACCATCCTTTATTTCGGTTTCCGAAGCCTGCCATCGGAACTCCACCCTCATGTACACATTGCGAAATAAAGTTGGTGCAATCGTCTTTAAATTGTTTGTATTTCGGATTATAGCTATTCCACCATCTTTCAGCATATTGTACAGCTGCTCTTCGGTCATAGTAATAACTTTGTCGTGGGATATCCTCGGAATGTTTATAATCCTCAAGCCTAATCGGTCCTTCCGTTTCCTCATTGGCAGTTGATTCTTTCTTTATCGTAGAATCCATAATAATTTCGCTATTCTTAATAATTGCTTGTCTTTGTTCAATATTTTCTTCTATATAAAATTTATCTTTTGGCTGCTTAACCAAATACTGATGATGCAGTATATAATCGATATAGCGTAAATCTTCGATATTCTTTTCATTTATGATTTGGGCCTTGGTTGTCGCTTTAACAATTTGAGATTTGCGTTTCTTAAATTGGTTTGTTGTTTTTTCTATTAAGTGTTGATCCTCTTCATTAAGTTGAAGTGCGTTTCTATAGCCTACTTTGTTCCCAATCAACATATGGAGCCGGTGATTCACAAGCTGTTCTAGTTCTTCTAACCATGATGCCATGACATTCATCCTTTCTTTGGGACATTCATGGTTATATATATGTAGCAGAAATACATAAAGTGCCTATATTAGCTATAGGCACTTGGACTTTTCTAATTCTAATAACTTTATTTTCTTGTCTAAACCACCAGTAAAGCCCCCTAGTTTTCCGTTGGAGTTAATAACACGGTGGCATGGAATAATGATTGGGACCGGATTTTGCCCAATTGCCGTGCCAATGGCTCGAACTGCCTTCGGTGCAGCGATTGCTTCGGCAATGTCTTTATATGATTTCGTTGAACCATATTCTATATTTAAAAGCTCATTCCAGACCTTCTTTTGGAATGGTGTTCCGCATAGTTCGATCGGTAATTCAAAATTCTTTTGATGATTTCCTTTAAAATATTCGTCTAACGCTTGAACTATTGGGAGAAGTTCTTCATCACTATATTTTAACTCGCTATCTGGCATATGTTTTTTCAGCCAAGCTGTTAGCTTGTCCTGTACATCCCCGATTGACCCAAATTCAATATTGCATAAGCCGTTCTCCTTTGTCCCTATAATGGTTAACGGGCCAATCGGACTTTCCATTTCAGTATAAAAAATGAGTTGTGACATCATCATCATGACCTTTCAAGTGATGTTTCGAGTAATTTTAGACCTTTTTCAATCTCAATTAACACTTCTTCATCTTTCTCTTTTTCTTTAGCTCGTTCCAATATGGCCTTTCCTTCAGGGGTTCCAATTTTCCCTATGGCCCAAGCTGCAGTACCTCTTAAAACTGGGCGCGTATCTTCAGTCAAGACCTTTGTAAGATCAGGGATTGCTGTTTCATCCTTATAGTGGGCTAAGCCAATAATTGCATTTCTTTGGATTGGCTTCTTCCCTCTCCATGATCCGGCAAGCGGACCGAACTTTTCTTTAAACTCTTTATTACTGATGAAAAGAAGTGATTTTAACTCGGGTTTAACTACCTCTGGATCCGGATCCATTTCAAGATGGAAGTGGAAGTCCTTCCCTTTATTATGTGGACAAACCATTTGGCATGTATCACAGCCATAGACACGGTTCCCGATCTTGACCCGATATTCATCCTCTATAAATCCCTTTGTTTGGGTTAAAAACCCAATACATTTCGTTGCATTTATCTGTCCACCCTGTATTAATGCACCGGTTGGACAAGCATCCAAACACTTGGTGCATGTCCCGCACATATCTTCAATCGGTTGATCTGAAGGAAAAGGAATAGTTGTTATCATTTCACCCAAGTAAACGTAGGAACCAAATTCCGGTGTAATGACCGCACAATTCTTTCCGCTCCAGCCGATACCCGCTCTTTCAGCCACGGCCCGGTCAGACAATTCACCGGTATCGACCATCGATTTAATTTTGGCATCAGGAATTTTTTCTAAAATAAATTCTTCTAATTTATTCAAACGATCCCGTAATATATGATGATAATCCGTCCCCCAGGAAACACGGCAAAAAAGTCCACGACGCTCTTCTCGTGTACTTCGCGGAGCATTTTTCAATTTAGAGGGATAGGCAAGTGCGATTGAAATAATGGACTCGGCACCTGTCAAAAGGAGTTCAGGATTCGTTCTTTTTTCGATATCCTTCTCTTCAAAACCTGATTGGTAATTTAACTTTTGTTGAGTATATAAGCGTTGTTTTAACTCAACAAAAGGATCGGCACTTGTAAAACCGATTTTATCTATTCCTATTTCTTTACTATAAGAAATGAGTTCCTCTTTCAATTTTGCAAAATCCACTTTTTCCTTCACCTCTTCCAACCAAAAGGAAGTATTAAAAAACGCAATGCCTCGTTTATCTAAGAAACGAAACACTGCGTTGATAACAATTTTCAAAAAAATTATTGTTCGATGTTTCACATTATATCACCGAGTGATAGCTCAATCAATAGTTTTATTGTAAAAAATATGTCGAAATTTTTCAGTGAAATATATTGACAAATCCAATTTACATCTTCAAAGGGGAATTAATGTTCATCTGAATATATTCTATACTCGAGTTTCCCATCCGCTTTCGCCTCGTACAATGCCTTATCTGCATTTTTAACTAATAGACTTTTACTAATAGCATGATCCGGATAAAAGGAAACTCCAATCCCTACACCAAGCTGCAATTCATGCTCATTATAATAAAAAGGTGCTTCAAAAGATTGCAATACACGTTTTGCTATATCCTCTGCCATTTCATTAGAATCTATATTAGTTATAATAATTCCCATTTCATCGCCGCCAAACCTTGCAACCGTATCGTTTTGTCGAACACTGTCTCTTATCCGAAAGGCCATTTCTTTAATAGCTGCATCTCCCGCATCATGACCAAATGTATCATTAATTTTCTTTAAGTTAAAACCATCCAGCATCATGACCGCAACCTTCTTATTTGTACGAGCCGCTTGATTGATAGCCTCATTTAATCTATCCTCAAATGTACGTCGATTGGGCAACCCGGTTAAAAAATCGTAAAAAGCCAAATTGGCCAACTCATCCCGATATCTTTTTCGTTCTGTAATATCTCGTACTATAGCTATGATGTATTGGCAGTTTCCTTCCGCATTAAAAATAGGATTTAATGAAGTCTCACCGATAAATTCATGATTTGATGGAAACATGTTTGTTTCAAACTCCAATGGCTTTCCAGTAGTTACAACCTCTTTGTACTTACTCATTAAAAATGTAGACATCCCTTTTGGTAAAACGCTATGCATTTCTTTTCCAATAATGTCTTGTTCTAAATCTAGAACTTCGTAAGCCGATTTATTTAAAAACAAATAGCGAAATGATTGATCAGTAACTTCCATAATAAATACTAAATCTTTGATCAAATCAAAGATTCCTGCAAAGGATTTAGCATCCTGTCCTATATTTTTCAAAAAGCCATCCATACAAATCTACCTTCCGGGATAAAATAACCAATTATTAGTAGAATTCACAAAAGTTATTATTTTAAAACATACTCAACTTATAGTTCTTTGATAATAACTCCAACAATTTGATTCCGGCAATGCTATTTCCTTTTTCATCTAGTGCAGGCCCAAAAATTCCAATCCCATACCGTCCGGGAACTGCTCCCATTATTCCACCGGATACACCGCTTTTGGCAGGAATGCCAATTTTTATCGCAAATTCTCCCGATGCATTGTACATTCCACATGTCACCATAAATGTTTTGCAAATTCGTGCTATATCAACTGGTATCACTTGTTTTCCTGTAAATAGATCTACACCATCCATCGCAAACACGACACCAATTCTTGCTAAATCCAAACAGTTCATTTCAATCGCACATTGCTTCGTATACAAATCCATTAATTGTTCAATATCTTCATTAATAGCATTATGTTGTTTTAAAAAATAACATAAAGAACGATTTAAGTATGCTGTTTCGAATTCGGAACTGGCAACGTCCTCACAGTAATGGATTGTATTTTCATTTGCCAACTCACGCACAAAAGCTAATAATCGTTGAAACCTTTCTTCGATTGTTTTTCCTTTAATCATATGAGTGACAACAAGTGCCCCTGCATTAATCATTGGATTTAACGGCTTAGATGGGGCAATAGTTTCAAGTTTTATGATGGAATTAAAAGGATCACCTGTTGGCTCCATCCCAACATGCTCAAATACATATTCCGGTCCCCAATCCATTAAAACTAGGGCTAAACTAATCACCTTGGAAACACTTTGCAATGTAAACTTTTTCCCAACATTCCCCGCTGAGACACATCGGCCATCTGGATAATGAATGGCAACTGAGAGATCATGTTGGTTTGATTTTGCCAGTGCAGGAATATAGTCTGCCACTTTTCCATGCTTTGTACATGCCTTCGCTTCCATTACTAATTCATTTAACTCTTCACTAGATTGACATAGCATCTTCATCACCATTAGTAGTATGGTTCAAATAACTTGGAAATATATACTAAAGGCACGATAAAATAGTTATCGTGCCCGTTCTTTTATTAATTTCCATTAGATGCGGTTGGTAATTCTTTTCTTTCTTCAACTGGAACAGTTGCCTCTATCAATGCATTTTCTAAAGCTAACGTGTATTTTTGTAGTTCTTTTTCATCCCAGCCAAATTGGTCTTTCATATATTGGATAACCTTATGACTCCACTGCTTTACCGTCTTGATATCAAACAGAATGGCTCCAGTTCGGCGATTTAAAAAGTCCACTGGTGTGACGACCATCTCGTTTTCAATGGCATAGACAAGTTTAGCGAATAGAGGAAGTGGTAAACCATATTTTGAAGCATCCATCTTCTTGCTCTCCAATAACTTAAACACATCGACTACGTTAGAACCATAGCGTCTTGCAAGGTCTTTTGCTTCTTCTTTTGTTAAACCAATTGCTACTCCAGCTTCCACTTGGGAGTTAACAAAAGCTTCAAATTTACTTGATCCACCAACATCCCCTCCGGAGATTGGCATATTTATTGTGTTACAAGCTTTGAGTTTTCGTCCTTCATTCTCTTGAAACTTTTTCGCCAATAGGTCAACAATGGTTTCCGCCATTTTACGGTAACCTGTTAATTTTCCTCCTGCAATTGTTACAAGTCCTGATTGGGATTCCCAAATTTCATCTTTTCTTGAAATTTCAGAAGCATTTTTTCCTTCTTCATAAATAAGCGGACGAACACCGGCCCAGCTTGATTCAATATCTTTTTCAGTAATCTTAACATCCGGGAACATGTAGTGAATCGCCTTTATAATGTAGCTACGGTCACTTATAGTTACATTTGGATTCGCTTTATCCTTATCATAGAATGTGTCAGTTGTTCCAATATAGGCTTTGCCATCACGTGGAATCGCAAATACCATTCGTCCATCAGGTGTGTCAAAATAGACAGCCTGCTTTAATGGGAACTTAGATTGATCAATAACAAGATGTACACCCTTCGTTAATTGAAGTACTTTCCCATTTTTTGATTTATCAAGGTCGCGAATTTCGTCAACCCACGGACCTGATGCATTAACGACTATTTTTGCACGAATTTCATATTGTTCACCTGTTAACTGATCTTCGACTAATGCTCCGACAACTTTTCCGTTTTCATAGCTTAGCTTGATCACTTTTGTATAGTTACAAGCAACAGCACCTTTTTCGTGAGCTGCTTTCATGACCTCAATTGTAAGTCTTGCATCGTCGGTACGGTATTCTACATAATAGCCGCCGCCTTTCAGACCTTCTTTCTTCACAAGTGGCGCTTTCTGGAGTGTTTGTTCAGCAGAAAGCATGGAGCGACGCTCACTTTTCTTTACCTTAGCTAAATAATCATAAACACGAAGTCCTATTGATGTACTGAATTTTCCGAACGTACCCCCTTTATGCATAGGAAGCAACATCCACTCAGGTGTTGTTACATGTGGTCCGTTTTCGTAAACAATAGCTCTTTCCTGCCCAACTTCTGCTACCATTTTTACTTCAAATTGTTTTAAATATCGAAGGCCACCATGAACTAACTTCGTTGAACGACTTGAAGTACCTGCTGCAAAATCCTG
>JAENZK010000116.1 GCA_016841285.1 Guptibacillus hwajinpoensis
AAAATATTATCAACTATATACAACAACAAAACTAAAAAAGGTGTCAGAAGAATAAACCTTCGGACACCTACTTTTATTTTTAAAAATGATTTATGTAATGAATACTATTCCCATTGTACGGTGAAAATAATAGTATTTGATTTCTTCTTCTGTTGCTCCATTGCTTCAGCTTCCATACCCATGATGTTTTGCAATTGTTCGGCCAAAAAACCGGCCTCAAGCTGATAGGAGTATTCAGTGTCACGAGCGAACCGATTACTGATAAGGTCACTTGTAAGCTCGAAAATCATTTCATTTTTATTTTCCTTAGCAACGACTAAAGTTCCGAGCCCTGATGATTCAAAAAAATTGATGATTTCCTGGATCGTTCCTAGTGGATATTTGCGGGCAAGGTTTTTACCACCCCAATACAAAATGGATCTGTAATCTTTGCCAAGAATGTCTTTTAATAACGTTTCTCGAACTAATTCGTATCCAAAGGCAGGAATAGTTAATTGCGTTAAAATTTTATCATGGTCTTCTTTCAACTTTTGCTTAAACAATCGTTACCACCCTTTCTATCTTATTATTATCTTTTTTATATATGTTAGCAATAGAACATTTATTATAAGAAATGTATAAAAAACGCATATAAATGACGAAAATATATGTCGAGAGAAGGAAAAAAATGAAAGAAAATACAAGAAAATGAATTTTTCGAATCTTTATGTATGGGTGTTCTTGACGTGTTTTGTAGATGAGAGTAAAATGGACATGTCACAGATTATTCAAAGAAGGTTCACAATTTGGATGCTTCTTTGTATTTTTTTACATACGGGGAGGTAGGCAACTATCGTTCTGTCGAGTAGTACAAATTTTATTCAATCTGATGAAAAGTATTAAGGGGGGGCAAAAATGGCAAAGGATCGTGAATTTTTAAACCGAAGACTCCATTCATTATTGGGGATCATTCCGGTTGCTGTATTTGTAACACAGCATTTAGTTGTAAACCACTTTGCAACAAAAGGAGCAGGGGCATTTAACAATGCCGCAAATTTTATGGCGAATTTACCATTCCGCTATCTTTTAGAGGTATTTATTATCTTCTTACCATTACTATACCATGCGGTTTATGGGCTTTACATCGCATTTGTTGCGAAAAATAATGTCAGCCGTTATGGATTTTTCAGAAACTGGATGTTCTTGCTACAACGTGTAACTGGTGTTATTACACTGATATTTGTAGTATGGCATGTTTGGGAAACTCGTTTAGCTGCTCAATTTGGAGCGGAAGTAAACTTTGATATGATGGCAAATATTTTAAGTAGTCCAGTAATGCTAGTATTCTATATTGTTGGTGTACTTTCAGCAGTATTCCATTTAGCAAATGGATTATGGTCTTTCTTTGTAAGCTGGGGACTTACAATTACTCCTCGTTCTCAACAAGTTTCTACTTATGTGACAATGGGTATTTTTGTATTGCTATCAATTGTGGCATTAAGAGCGATATTCGCATTCTTAGATCCAAGTTTAGCTACTATGTAATCTTGTTCATGAATAAAAGTTCGGATCAAACCAAATCGGGGAGTGAGTTAATTTGAGTAATGGAAATCTTGTTATTGTCGGTGGCGGCTTAGCCGGTTTAATGGCAACAGTTAAAGCTGCTGAGGCAGGGGTTCATGTAGACTTATTATCACTAGTACCTGTTAAGCGTTCTCACTCTGTATGTGCACAGGGTGGTATTAACGGTGCGGTTAATACAAAAGGTGAAGGCGATTCACCTTGGATACATTTTGACGATACAATTTACGGTGGCGACTTCTTGGCTAACCAACCACCAGTTAAAGCAATGTGCGAAGCAGCACCTGGAATCATTCACTTATTTGACCGTATGGGAGTTATGTTCAACCGTACTCCTGAAGGTTTATTAGACTTCCGCCGTTTTGGTGGAACAGAGCATCACCGCACAGCATTTGCTGGCGCGACTACAGGTCAGCAGTTACTATATGCATTAGATGAGCAGGTTCGTCGTCATGAAGTAGCAGGACTTGTAACGAAATATGAAGGATGGGACATGCTGTCATTAATCCTTGATGATAAAGAAGAGTGCCGTGGTGTTATCGCGCAAGATATGCGTTCACATGAAATTAAAGCATTTAAAGCTGATGCGGTTATTATGGCTACTGGTGGTCCTGGTATTATTTTCGGAAGAACTACAAACTCAGTAATTAACACTGGTACAGCAGCGGCTGCTGCATACCAGCAAGGTGTTTACTATGCAAATGGTGAGTTTATCCAAATTCACCCAACGGCTATTCCAGGTGGAGATAAGAACCGCCTTATGAGTGAATCAGCACGTGGTGAAGGTGGACGTGTTTGGACATATAAAGATGGTAAACCATGGTATTTCCTTGAAGAAAAATATCCAGCATACGGAAACCTAGTTCCACGTGATATTGCAACACGAGAAATCTTCGACGTATGTGTAAATCAAAAACTAGGAATCAATGGCGAAAATCGAGTTTATCTTGACCTTTCACATAAAGATCCACATGAACTTGATGTTAAACTTGGCGGAATTATTGAAATTTATGAGAAATTTACTGGTGATGACCCACGTAAAGTTCCAATGCAAATCTTCCCAGCTGTTCACTATTCAATGGGCGGCATGTGGGTAGACTTTAACCAAATGACAAATATTCCGGGCTTATTTGCAGCAGGTGAGTGTGATTATTCACAGCATGGTGCGAACCGTCTAGGTGCGAACTCACTATTATCCGCTATTTATGGTGGTTCAGTGGCTGGTCCTAATGCCGTTGAATATATGGCTAATCGTGAAAAAGCGACTGATTCACTTCCTGAATCAGTATTTGAAAATCAACTTCGCCTAGAGCAAGAGAAGTTTAACAAGCTAACTTCTATGAATACTGGTTCTGAGAATGCGTACGTTATTCATAAAGAGCTTGGCGAATGGATGACTGATAATGTAACAGTAGTTCGTTATAATGATAAGCTTCTAAAAACAGATGAGAAGATTCAAGAATTACAAGAACGTTGGGATCAAATTAATATCAATGACTCAGCTAAATGGAATAACCAAAGTGTTATGTTTACACGTCAATTAAAGAATATGCTTCAACTTGCACGTGTAATTACATTAGGTGCTTACAATCGTAATGAAAGCCGTGGAGCACATTACAAACCAGATTTCCCTGAACGTAATGATGAGGATTGGTTAAAGACTACTAAGGCGAAATTCACTGGTGAGAAAAGTGCACCTGAATTTTCCTATGAAGATGTCGATATTTCATATATTAAACCGCGTAAGCGCGATTACTCTACAAAACATGAATACGCAGCGAATCCAGAGGAGGCAAAATAATCATGAGTGGAAAAACAATTCGATTAATTATCTCACGTCAAGATTCACCGGATTCTGCCCCTTATACACAAGAATTTGAAATACCATATAAACCAAATATGAATGTAATTGGCTGTTTAATGGAGATTCAACGTAATCCAGTAACAGCTTCAGGGGAAAAAATAGCACCACCAACTTGGGATATGAACTGTCTAGAAGAGGTTTGTGGTGCCTGTTCAATGGTTATCAATGGCAAGCCGCGTCAATCATGCTCTGCGCTGGTTGACCAGCTTGAACAACCAATCCGGTTAGAGCCTATGCGTACGTTCCCTGTAAACCGTGACTTACAGGTTGACCGTAGCCGTATGTTTGACTCATTAAAGAAAGTCAAAGCTTGGATTCCAATCGACGGAACATACGACCTTGGACCTGGACCAAGAATGCCGGAGAAAAAGCGTCAATGGGCTTATGAATTATCTAAATGTATGACTTGTGGAGTATGTATGGAAGCATGTCCAAACGTTAATGATAAATCTAACTTTATTGGACCTCAGCCGCTTTCACAGGTACGTCTATTTAATGCACATCCAACTGGGGAAATGAATAGAGAAGAACGTCTTGAAGCTCTAATGGGCGATGGTGGTCTTGCTAACTGCGGAAACTCTCAAAACTGTGTGCAATCATGTCCAAAGGGTATTCCGATTACAACATCAATTGCAGCATTGAACAGAGACACAACAATTCAGATGTTCAAGAATTTCTTTGGTAGTGACAAATAATAGATTTATAATCATATATAAAAAACTCCGTAACCAAATCATGGTTACGGAGTTTTTTTAAAGCTTTAATTAGATGTTTTGTGCTGTTTTAACAACCTTTTTATTGCTTACTTCAATCGGGCCTTTTGCAATTAATCCTAGTGGTTTTCCTAGGGATAATACTGTTCTTCCGAAGAAATTATTTAAGAATGTTGCTCCACATAGATAGAAGCCCAATAATGAGATTGAAAACTCTGTATATGCTGCGATTTTTGCAAATAATTCATGTTGAATGTCAAGTGTTGCTAGTCCAAGTGATAGGAATAATATATCAATAAGTACTATGATAGACCCCATTACTGTATGAACTTCTAAAGCTGCCACAGTGATGAATAAGGAAAAAATCAAATAGCCAAAAAATGCAAATCCTAATTGTCTTGGATCGGCATTGGCGCTTAATTCTCCAACCCATCCTAGGCTAATCGTCCAGTGTGCAGCAACTCCCATCCAGAATAAGCCGTATATACCTAGAGCAATTGCACCAAAATAATTATTATTTTTAAAATCGATCAATGAAGCCCAAATTTGTGCTAGTGCCCCTAAGAAGAAGGCCCAAGGAAGAACGTATTCTACCCCGGATGTCCAACCCATTTTTTGTGATGAAGCAACAAATGTTACCATCGCTAATCCAAAAACCCCCAATGCTGTTGGATCAGCCATTTTAACTTTAACCTCAGTTACAGACCCCATGTTCCCCATTTTTAACTCTCCCCTTCTAAATTATATTATAATGATATATAACACCCCCTCATTATATAAAACATAGTTATATAACACCTTACAAAATATTGCCTTTGTTATGCAAAATAATGCTGTTATTTTTTAAAAATTAACTCAATTCAGACACCACAACAAGATATTTTAAAATAACTATAAAATCTTGTCTAAATCAACAGAAATAAAAAAGGATGGTCATTGACCACCCTTTTTGAAACGAAATATTTTATTCATTTACAGTAATAATATGGGCTTCTCTGTATTCACTTGGTGACATACCTGTTTGCTTTTTAAAGATTGAACTAAAATAGTTTGGTGTATTAAAGCCAACTTGGGCTGCAATTGATTCAATCGTATCATTTGTATTCGCTAACAAATATTTAGCACGTTTCACGCGAATGTTCGTTACATATTCTACAAAGGATACACCAAGTTCTTTTTTGAATAAGCGACTAAAATAGGTGTGGCTTAAGTGCACCTTGTTGGCTACTTTCTTAATTGATAAGTCCTCGTGGAAGTAATTAGAAATATATTCAATGCACTTTTGTAAGTTCGTGTCTTTTGTTAATTCTTCATAGAAGCATAACAAGCTTCCTTCACTGATAGATTGTCCCAACGCCTTGCGTGCTTCACGATATGGTTGATTTAAGTTTAAAGGTTCATTGTAGACAGATCCAACACCGGCATGTAGTGTAATACCATATTCTTTTTGGATTTCCTCAATCAATTTTAAGAGATAGTAGCGGATTTGATCCCATTCTCGAATTGATTTGTAAACATATGGGATATGGAATAAAACGGCTAAATATCTTGGAAAAGATACAAAGTATACATCCTTTACCCACAGTGAAAGATGGTTTTTGATTGCTGAACGAAGATGTGTCCGGATGACGCGTCGGCCTTCCTCGTTTTCAATAAAATCTTGGGCTCCATCTGCGCCTTGTACAAGGCAAATAATATTTGGAATGCTATCCATCTTTGAAAACGTTTGGTACTGTTCTAGCTCATCATTTGTTTTCACTTCACCATATAACAAGCGTCTTAGAAACATTTCACGAACGATAGGTAAATCCCCTAAACCTTCAACAGAGGTTTTAATAGCATTAATGAAGGTGTTTTTCCTTACAGGATTTAGTAGTAAGGAGTGTGCATTTAAATTTACCGCGATTGGAGCAGTTTTTAAGTTATCCTCATCCATAATAATAATTAGTTTACTTTGTAAATGTTTTTTTCTGAGGCGATTAATTTTGATCCAATCAAAAGATGATTGAATCTGAGCGACAATGATATCAATTTGAACATTGCTTTCATCGTTTTCAGGGAACATCACATAGCGGCCATTTAAAGCATCGTTAACCCATTTAGTGTAATTTTCACTCATTTCAGGACTTATTCCCACAAACTTTACGTTATACATGGTATACATAACTGTCCTCCCCTATTATTTCCACGATTAATTTATATAGTTATTTGTAAATTAAAATTACAATTTCTTAACACAATTACATTATACTAAATTTTTAAGCATTATGAGACAAACTTTTACATTAATTTCAAAAAAATTCACAAATTTTTATAAAATTGTAGAATTAGAGTGTCACATTATGAAGAAATGTGCCAAATTGGTATATATTATTTACTATTATATTAAAATAACAAAAGTTTGAAAAGTAGTAAAGTTTCCATAGTGTCACAGAGTTAGTGCAACCTACATATGATATCGAGACTAAATATATTCCCTTCAAAACACAACTCATGCCCTGGTAAGGAGGGAAAAATTGATTGAAGGATAATAACTACCAACCGAAGCCGCTACTTACAAAGAGAGAAAAAGAAGTTTTTGAACTTTTAGTACAGGACAAAACAACAAAAGAAATCGCAGAGGAACTATTTATTAGCGAGAAAACAGTTCGTAATCACATTTCAAACGCCATGCAGAAGCTTGGGGTTAAGGGGCGCTCTCAAGCAGTCGTGGAACTCCTTAGGATGGGGGAACTAGAACTATAGTTCATGCTGGCTTCCGTATTGGAAGCCGGCTTTATTTCTTTAATGACATCCTCCTTGAATATGCTATAATAAATTTTTGTAATCAATTGTAAATGGAAGATATATAGAAAAATAGAATCTAATAATGAATTAAAACAAAATCGAGGGGATCAACTTTTGAATAGACCAATTGGAGTAATTGATTCAGGTGTTGGAGGATTAACAGTAGCAAAAGAAATAATGAGACAGCTGCCGAAGGAAGAAATTATATATTTAGGTGATACTGCTCGTTGTCCATACGGTTCTAGACCAACAGAAGAGGTTAAGAAATTCACATGGGAATTAACTAATCATTTATTAAACTATAATATTAAAATGTTAGTCATTGCCTGTAACACTGCAACGGCATTAGTTTTGGATGATATCAGAGCGAATATTAACATACCGGTTGTAGGTGTAGTTTACCCGGGTGCTAGAACGGCCTTAAAGGTAACCAAAAATATGCATATTGGGGTTATTGGAACAGTAGGTACGATCAAAAGCGGTTCCTATGAACAAGCCTTAAAGAGTATCAACCACCATGTGCAGGTTGAAAGTCTAGCATGTCCTTTATTTGTCCCAATTGTGGAGAATGGAAAATATGAGAGTGAAGAAGCATTAACGATTGTAAAGGAGTCGTTGGAGCCATTAAAGGTTCACGATATTGATACACTTATTTTAGGTTGTACTCATTATCCAATCCTTCGGCCAGTTATTCAGGAGGTAATGGGACAGAAAGTAAAACTTATTAGTTCCGGTGATGAAACAGCACGTGAGGTTAGTACGCTTTTACATCATTCAGGTATGCTTGTCACAGATGAACGAACACCACACCATCTATTTTTAACAACAGGACCTAAAGAAATTTTTGAACAAATTGCAGCAAAAGTATTTGAACATCCAATTGAAAATGTTAAATCGATTACCTTATTAGTATAAACCTCCATTATTGGAGGTTTTTTATATGCTGTTGAAAAAAATGGTCTAAAACATGTCTATGCTCGTATATATAGTAGTACAAACTGCCATTGGAGGGAGATTTATGTTTAAAATAAAAAAGAGCGGTTTACTGGCATCTATTTTAGCTTTTTCAACAGTATTAACAGGGTGTGCCATGGGTGGTGAGCAGGCCGTCCGCCAAATGGAGAAAACGACTCCTCAAGAGGTAACCTATGTTGACGAGGAGGCAATAAATCAAGAAACGTCTACTGAACAAATTGATCAAGGGGCTGAACAGGCAGTTGCTGCAGATACAGTTCAAAGAGAGCTTTTTCTGCTAGATAAAAATGGATTTGTTGTTCCACAGACTGTAACAGTTCCAAAAACTGTTGAAGTGGCTAAACAAGCCTTGGAATACCTTGTGGAAGGTGGACCGATTTCGGAGCTGTTACCTAACGGTTTTAGAGCTGTATTACCTGCTGGAACAATGATCAATGGGGTAAATCTTAAGGATGATACAATCGTAGTTGACTTCTCAAAAGAATTCGAAAATTACAATGCTGAAGATGAGATGAAAATTTTACAAGCTATTACCTATACGTTAACTCAATTTGAGAATATCAAAAAGGTGAAAATTCAAATTAATGGATATGATCAGACGAACATGCCAGTAAATGGAACACCAATTAACGAAGGGATAAGCCGTGCTAACGGTATAAACTTTGATAATGGCGATGTAGTCGATGTTATGAATAGTAAAGCTGTAACGCTTTACTTTCTTGGGCAAAATGGGGACAACACATACTTTGTCCCTGTGACGAAACGAGTTGATAAAAATGAAGACAATAGCTATGCAGCTGTTATAAAGGAGTTAATCAAAGGGCCTAATGCAGCGTCTGGTTTATATACAGAGCTCCATGATGATATTGCCTTATTAGAAGATCCAACTTATAAAAATGGTGTTGTTACTTTAAATTTTAACGAAGGTATTTTAAGCAGTTTACAGGGTACTGCACTTTCACAAAATATTTTAAATGAACTTGTATTTTCATTAACAGAGCAGCAAGGTGTTGAAAGTGTAGCTATAAAAGTAAATGGTGAAGAAAAAATAATCAATGAATCTGGTAAAGAAATCACTGCACCTGTATCAAGACCAAAATCTGTGAATACAGGTAGTTTTTAACGATTAAAATTTGGTATAATTAAATTTGCGTATGAAAGGGACGGCGAATATTTGCCGCCTTTTTTGTTTCCTCCCCAAGTTTAAATACTGGAATTAATGAACAAAGTATATGGGTATAAATTTTATCTGAATTTGAAAATTACTGGAGGGGTTTTTGTGAGAGTTGACGGGAGAAAGAATGATGAATTAAGACCAATACATATTGAAACGAACTATCTTAAGCATCCGGAAGGATCAGTGCTAATTACCGTTGGCGATACGAAAGTTATATGTAATGCAAGTATTGAAGACCGTGTGCCGCCTTTTTTAAGGGGACAAGGTAAAGGGTGGATTACAGCAGAATATGCAATGCTGCCTCGGGCAACTGAACAAAGAAATATTCGAGAATCTACCAAAGGGAAGGTATCAGGCCGAACGATGGAAATTCAGCGGTTAATCGGACGAGCCCTACGTTCAGTGGTCAATCTTGAAAAGGTTGGAGAAAGAACGATTTGGATTGACTGTGATGTCATCCAAGCAGATGGAGGTACAAGAACAGCCTCTATTTCAGGTGCGTTTGTTGCAATGACGTTAGCTTTAGGAAAACTGTTGGAGAAAAAAGAACTTAAGGATTTTCCGATTCATGACTTTTTGGCGGCTACTTCTGTTGGTATCGATCCAGAATTAGGTGAAATTTTAGATTTAAACTATATCGAAGATTCAAAAGCGAATGTGGATATGAATATTGTGATGACTGGAAATGGAGAATTTGTTGAACTTCAAGGAACCGGTGAGGAAGCTACATTTTCAAGTAAGCAGCTGCAGGGACTTTTAAGTCTTGGAGAAAAAGGCGTGAAGGAAATTATTGAAATGCAGAAAGCCGTACTAGGAGGTTTAGCAGATAAGGTGCTTGAAGGTGCAAAAGTAAAGTAGGGAGAGGAAATCATTGAAAGAAATTTTAATCGCAACCAAAAATAAGGGAAAAGTCAAAGAGTTTTCTGACCTTTTCGCTGAAAAGGGTATCAAAGTTTCTTCGCTGCTTGACTTTCCTACTGTAGATGATGTTGAAGAAACAGGAACCACTTTTATTGAAAATGCAAAAATTAAAGCAGAAACTATTTCAAAACAATTTAATAACATAGTAGTAGCCGATGACTCCGGTCTAAGTGTAGATGCATTAGACGGCAGACCAGGAGTTTATTCAGCACGATATGCAGGTGAGACAAAGAATGATGCAGCAAATTTGCAAAAGGTTCTTATGGAATTGGAAGACGTTCCTTATGAAAAGAGAACTGCTAGATTCCACTGTGTTTTGGCAGTAGCCGTTCCAAACGAAGAAACGAGAATCTTCGAGGGAACTTGTGAGGGCTATATTACCGAGAAACCAGAAGGGGAGAATGGCTTTGGTTATGATCCTATCTTCTATATCCCTAATAAAAAACAAACAATGGCACAATTATCAAGTGATGAAAAAAACAAAATTAGTCATCGGGCCAATGCGATGAAAAAGCTAAAAGAGAATTGGGAAACTATCTTTTAAAATAAAATAGGGGAGTCAAACATGAAGGTTCTTATCGTTAGTGATAGTCATGGTTTAACAAAAGAACTTGTTGAGCTAAAGAAAAAGTATCAGACGGAAGTTGAAGCAATGATTCATTGTGGTGATTCCGAATTGGACGCTCAATCAGAGGCAATGACGGACTATATTGCTGTTCGGGGAAATTGTGATTTGGATTCTAGCTTTCACAACGATCAGCTTGTCTCTATTAAAAATAAAGGTAATGGTGAAAGTGTATTATTTTATGTGACCCATGGGCATTTATATAATGTGAAAATGTCTCTCATGAATTTGCGATACCGGGCTGAAGAAGTTGGCGCCAACATTGTTTGCTTTGGTCACTCCCATATTGCTGGTGCGGAATTGATAGACAATATTCTATTTATTAATCCCGGCAGTATACGTCTGCCAAGGCTAAGAAAAGAAAAGACGTATGCGATCCTAGAGGTTGACGAAGCTAAAAATTGTATTGTAAGATTTTTTAGTATAGATGGCAAAGAAATTCCACAGTTAGAATGTAAAATAGGTTAGAGAAAAAACTCTAACCTATTTCTAAAAAGTATTGACACTATATTTCAGATAGTATATATTAATATTTGTCGCTAGAGTGAAACTTGAAGGCGGATTATGCGGGTGTAGTTTAATGGTAAAACTTCAGCCTTCCAAGCTGATGTCGTGGGTTCGATTCCCATCACCCGCTCCATTAAAATAATATTTACAATGTCCCAGTAGCTCAGCCGGATAGAGCATACGCCTTCTAAGCGTACGGTCGGGAGTTCGAATCTCTCCTGGGACGCTATTTAAAAGACTGAAGAATGTTTTCTTCAGTCTTTTATTTTTGTAACTTGATCTTGATCGAATTTTTTCGATAATGTTATACAATAATTATTTTTTGATTGACAAGAGTTGCTTTTCTTGGCGTTTTTGATTTTTTTTAATTATTTCGATATAGGATAAAATCACCGATAAAAATAAAAATATTTTTTTTGTTTTCTAAAATCATTGTCAAATCAAAGTTGGAAACGTATTCAATCTGTTAGCTTTATCGAAATAATCTAATAATTATAAAAAAGAGGGTTGACTCCAATGGAATTACGGAGTAAGATAATCCTCAAATAAAGAAAACGTTGACGAGGAAAAGTAATCTCAGTTTAGGTATCTACAGAGAGCCGGTGGTGCTGCAAACCGGTGATACCCCTGATGGTGAACTCACCTCTGAGTGTCAATCTGAACGATGCTTATCTAATAGGATTGACCGAGTGTTTTAAATCACTCGTTACAAAAAAAGAGCGGAGCAATGTGGAAATATAGTCATTGTCGCTCATGAGGTGTTGCTCCGAAAGGAGTGTCACAAATTTAGGGTGGTATCGTGGAGAGCTAAAACCTTTTCACCCCTTTGCTGTTAGGCTTATATGGGGTGGAAAGGTTTTTTTGTATTTAGGCTTAGATATTAGCAAATATTATGTAAGTTGAAATTTTAAGAAACAGGAGGCTTTTATATGGGCACAAATGTAAAAGCGGAAGCAAAAACAATCCCTCAGAAAATGAATGGTGGAAGAATGTTAGTCGAGGCTTTAAAGGCTGAGGGGGTTGAAGTCATTTTTGGTTATCCGGGTGGAGCAGTATTACCAATCTATGATGAAATTTATGATTCTGGAATCCACCACGTCTTAACTAGACATGAGCAAGGAGCAATCCATGCTGCAGAAGGATATGCTAGAGTTTCTGGTAAGCCGGGTGTCTGTATAGCAACATCGGGTCCGGGAGCAACGAATATCGTTACGGGATTAGCAGATGCAATGATGGATTCCTTGCCATTAGTAGTTTTTACAGGTCAAGTAGGAACGGGAGTTATTGGAACTGATGCATTCCAAGAGGCTGATGTAATCGGCATAACAATGCCGGTTACTAAATATAGCTACCAAGTCCGTACAACAGATGAATTACCAAAGGTTATAAAAGAAGCCTTTCATATCGCTAATACAGGTCGTAAAGGACCGGTATTAATTGATATTCCAAAGGATGTAGCGATTGCGTCTGATATGTTTAACTACGATGAAATCGAAGTTAATATTCCAAGCTATCAGCCAAACTGCACTCCAAATCATCTGCAAATTAGAAAGGTAGTCGAAGCTGTAAGTTCAGCGAAAAAACCTGTAATCTTAGCAGGTGCTGGTGTCCTTCATGCAAACGCACATGAAGAGCTAAAGGTTTATGCCGAACAACAAAGTTTAACTATAGTCAATACCCTTTTAGGATTAGGATCAATACCAGGAAGTCATGAGCTGTTCTTAGGAATGGGTGGAATGCACGGTACTTAGACGGCCAATATGGCATTGTACGAATGTGATCTTATCATTAATATTGGTGCTCGCTTCGATGATCGGATAACAGGAAAT
>JAENZK010000117.1 GCA_016841285.1 Guptibacillus hwajinpoensis
AATTAATACGCCGAAATAAGCTTGTGAACGATATAAAAGAACCGGTTCTATATTTAAAACTTTTCAGGCTGCGTTAATACCAGCCATTAAACCTTGGCCTGCTGCTTCTTCATAACCAGATGTTCCATTAATTTGGCCTGCTGTAAATAAATTTTGAATCTGCTTTGTTTCTAATGTCGGCCATAATTGGGTAGGATGAACCATATCGTATTCAATCGCATAACCAGCCCTCATTAATTCGGCATTTTCTAGTCCTGGCACTGAATGAACCATCTCCACTTGGACTTCTTCAGGTAAGCTTGTGGAAAGTCCTTGGACATATACTTCTTCGGTATTTCGACCCTCTGGCTCTAGGAAGATTTGATGGCGTGGTTTATCATTGAAGCGCACAATTTTATCTTCAATCGATGGACAATAACGTGTCCCAATCCCTTCAATCATCCCTGAATACATTGGACTGCGATGTAGATTGGCATTAATAATTTCGTGTGTTTTCGGACTAGTATAAGTCAACCAGCAAGGAATTTGTTCCGTGATGAATTTCGTCGTTTCAAAAGAGAATGCTCGTCGCTCTTCATCACCGGGTTGAATTTCCGTTTTACTATAATCAATTGTTTGTCCCTTAACACGCATTGGTGTACCTGTTTTAAATCGGCCCATATCTAGTCCTAATTCTTTAAGATTTTTGGACAAATCAACGGACGCTCGTTGGTTATTCGGACCACTCTCATAAGCAAAGTCGCCAATAATAATTTTTCCTCTCAAAAACGTACCGGTTGTAATAATAACAGACTTAGCATAATACATAGCGCCTGTTTCAGTAATGACACCTTTGCATTCCTCATCCTCCACAATGAGGCTTTTAACCATGGCTTGTTTTAATACTAAATTTTCTTCCTTCTCTAACGTGTTCTTCATTTCCTTTTGGTATTGATGTTTATCGGCCTGGGCTCTTAGTGCTCTAACAGCAGGGCCCTTTCCTGTATTCAACATTCTCATTTGAATATGAGTTTTATCAATATTCCGCCCCATTTCACCGCCAAGGGCATCAATTTCACGAACAACGATCCCTTTTGCCGGTCCTCCAATCGAAGGATTACAAGGCATAAACGCAACCATATCTAAATTTAAAGTTAGAACTAAAGTTTTAGCACCCATTCTTGCTGATGCCAATGCTGCTTCACAGCCAGCATGTCCTGCACCAACTACAATCACATCATACGAACCAGCATGATATTCCATAAAAAACCTCCTAAATAGAAAAGCGTAAGCGCCCTTTTAGCGACGTATGGACTGGAGCCCATCGACTGAGATAAAGGAAACACGGCGAACTTGTGAGCCGATGTTGACTTATCGTAGGGAGGTGGGCGAAGTCCACGAGTCGCTGGGTGCTGAAGCTGGACATCAACGTACTAGCCAGCCCTATTTACCTAAACAAAATTGGGAGAATAATTGATTAATCAAGCTTTCATGTACAGTATCTCCAATTATTTCCCCTAAGATTTCCCACGTTCTTGTAAAATCGATTTGAATTAAATCAATGGGAACCCCTGCATCGATCCCTGAAAGAACATCATCAATGGCCTTTTGGGCCTGATTTAATAGTGCAATATGACGAGTATTAGATACATAGGTCATATCTCCTGATTCTAGCTTACCTGTAAAAAATAATCCTGAAATAGCTTCCTCCAATTGATCTACTCCGGACTCTTCTTTTAAAGATGTAGAAATGACCGGATAATTGTCAGCAAGCTTTTTCACTTCTTCGATATCGATTTTTCTATCTAAATCAATTTTATTAACAAGTACGATCACATCCATGCCGCGTGCAGCTTCAAACAATTTTCTGTCCTCCGCTGTTAATGGTTCCGCATTATTTAGGACTAATAAAATTAGATCCGCTTCTTTTAGAACCTGTCTTGAGCGTTCAACACCTATTCTTTCAACAATATCCTCTGTTTCCCTAATTCCTGCCGTATCAACAAGACGTAATGGGACACCGCGAACATTAACATATTCCTCAATGACGTCACGAGTTGTTCCCGGAATATCAGTAACAATGGCTTTATTTTCATGTACTAAACTATTTAATAGTGATGATTTTCCAACATTGGGGCGTCCTATAATAACTGTCGAAATTCCATCACGCAGTATTTTTCCTTGCTTTGAAGTCTCAAGCAGCTTTGCAATTTCCTCTTTAATTTCAGTCGCCTTTTCTAATAATAATCGATGTGTCATTTCTTCGACATCATCATATTCTGGATAATCGATGTTCACTTCAACATGGGCAAGCGTTTCAAGGATCGTTTGTCTTAATTGCCGTACTAATTTTGACAATCTCCCCTCCATTTGGCCAATCGCCACATTCATCGCCCGGTCAGTCTTAGCTCGAATTAAATCCATAACAGCCTCTGCCTGTGACAAGTCAATTCTACCATTTAAAAAAGCACGCTTAGTAAACTCGCCAGGTTCTGCTAAACGTACTCCCTGATTTAAAACAAGCTGCAAAACCCGATTTACAGAAACAAGACCACCATGGCAGTTAATTTCAACAATATCCTCTCTCGTAAAGGTTCTTGGTGCCCGCAAAACTGAAAGCATAACCTCTTCCACTTTTTCATTCGTTCCCGGGTCTACAATAAACCCATAATGAATCGTATGGCTTTCTACTTCCTCTATGTTTTTTCCTTTAAAAATTTGGTTGGCTGCTTTTACTGCCTCTGGTCCGCTTATTCTTACAATCGCAATCGCACCTTCCCCCATCGGAGTCGATATCGCTGCAATCGTATCCATATCCATCATACTATCACCTCTCTTATCCACAACTGCTTTTTTGAAAATGTTTAATCGTAATGATCTATATTTTATCCACAGTGGATAACTTTTCAGTTTTTTAAGCAATATATCTAGTTTAACTTATCCACAACAGGGAACGCAACTGCAAAACTTTCATATTGCACAATCATATTTTCTCTCAATGAAAATTTGCCATAAATCGTTTATGTTCACTTTGTTGATTGGCTATATTTATATTTGTGCAAACTTACTCTTAAGGTTTCACTCTTGCAGTTTGAAATTCAGCAAAGTTCGGACTCCACTCCCTCGGATTTCACTTTTCCTGTCCGAAGTTCAACCCAAGTTCGGACTCTAAACCCCCACATTCAATAAAACTCGTCGTAAGTTAACCATGGCGTATTGTTAACTTAGCAAGAAAAAAACGCAAAAAAGCATGGCAGCAACTAGATTTACTCTAGTCCTGCCATGCTACTTATTCATAATAATCATGTTTAATTTGGGATGATCACGATATGACGATTTGGTTCTACTCCATCAGAAGTTGTCGTTACGCCATCAACATCATATAGAACAGAATGGATGATTTTTCTTTCGAACGACGGCATTGGTTCTAAAACGACTTTTGTTTTTGTCTTTTTAGCTTTTGTCGCTAATCTTGTAGCCAGCCCTTCTAATGTTTCCTTACGGCGTGATCGATAATCTTCAGCATCTACAATTACGGTTAAGTAATCCTCTGAATGCTTGTTTGCCACTAATTGAACTAAATTTTGAAGAGAATTCAATGTTTGGCCTCGCTTTCCAATGAGGATCGCGACATCAGCACCTGATATTTTAAAAGTGAGCTCTTTGCCATGTTGGGATTTTTCAACAGTTGCTGAAACTCCCATTTTTTCAATGACATTTTCTAAATAGGTTTGCGCTTCAAATACAGGATCAATCCTAACTGTAAGCTTAACGACTGCAGGTCTGTTTCCAAAAACGCCGAATAAACCTTTTTTGCCTTCATCGATGATTGAAACATCCACTTTATCCTTTGAAACATTAAGTTCCTTTAATCCAGATTCAATTGCATCATCAACTGTTTGACCTGTACCGGTAGCTGTTACTTGTTTCACTTCTTTGCTCCCCCTGTAGTATCCACTTCAGTTTTTACTGGACCTTTAATGAAATAAGTTTGGACAATCATAAAAATGTTACCTACTACCCAATAAAGTGATAATGCAGCCGGGAATGAAACGGCGAATACAACAATCATAACAGGCATGATGTACAACATCATTTTCATCTGTGGATTATTTTCCATGCCATGCATCATCAACTTTTGCTGAAGGAATGTAGTTATACCAGCTATTATAGGTAAAATGAAGAACGGATCCTTTTCTCCAAGGTCAAACCATAAGAAAGTATGATTGGAAATTTCAGCCGTTCTCATAATAGCATGGTAGAAACCAATTAAAATTGGCATTTGAATAACTAACGGGAAACATCCAGCCAAAGGATTGACACCATGCTTTTGGAATAATGCCATTGTTTCTTGCTGAAGCTTTTGTTGTGTTTTAGGATCCTTAGAAGCATATTTTTTTTGAAGTTCTTTTAATTCAGGTTGAATAGCCTGCATTGCTTTTGAATTTTGTGTTTGCTTGATCATTAATGGTAAAATGGCCAAACGAATAATAATCGTAACAACTATGATCGATAGTCCATAGCTATTACCAAATAATTTAGCAAAGTACGTAATTAACCAGGATAATGGATAAACAAAATACTGGTTCCAAATCCCCGTACTCTCTGCAGTGATTGGTTCATTCACTTGCGAACAAGCTGATAAAACCGCTAATAGACCCACTAAGGTCAAAATCAGGGCGATTCTTTTCTTCAAACTCCTTCCTCCCTCTTGCCAATTCCTATGTATGATACATTTATATTACATTATAAATATGACATTTCCTAATAAAAATCCTTTATATTTTCTTTGTAAACGCTTTTGCTATTTTTAATACATGGATTAAGCTTTTTTTTGTCTCATGGAAGTTCATGTCCGCTGTCGGTTTACGGGCAATAATGACATAGTCCATATTTTGCTTCAGATCTTCCTTCAGCTCTAGAAAAGCCTGTCTAACATTTCGTTTAATCTGATTTCTAATAACAGCTTTTCCAATCTTTTTACTTACAGACAAGCCAATTCTCATTTCCGTTTGCTCCGGTTTCTCTAGCATATAAATGACAAATTGCCGATTGGCCACGGATACTCCTTTTTTAAAAACCGCTTGAAATTCATCATTCTTTTTAATTCTATTCCTTTTGTTCACTAAAATTCACTCCGGCGCTTCTGTCTCATTTCGTTGTCCAGCTCCGGCTCCTAGCGACTCGAAAACTTCACCCGCCTCCCTGCGATAAGTCAACATCGACTCGCTATACTCGCCGTGTTTCCTTTATCTCAGTCGCCGTGCTCCAGTTTTTTCGTCGCTGAACAGTCGCCTTCACTTTTCGTTGTCCAGCTCCGGCTCCTAGCGACTCGAAAACTTCACCCGCCTCCCTGCGATAAGTCAACATCGACTCGCTATACTCGCCGTGTTTCCTTTATCTCAGTCGCCGTGCTCCAGTTTTTTCGTCGCTGAACAGTCGCCTTCACTTTTCGTTGTCCAGCTCCGGCCCCCCAGCGACAAAAAGCTTTCGTCGCCGGATTGTCACCTTCGCCTTTCTACCCTGTTATAGAAAAAAAACCACTGATCATATTCAGTGGCCTATGCTGATAATACTTTTCTTCCTTTTCTACGACGACGAGCTAAAACATTACGTCCATTTGCAGAGCTCATACGAGCGCGGAAACCATGTACTTTTTTATGCTTACGTTTATTTGGTTGATAAGTACGTTTCATTATATTTGCACCTCCCTGAGGAAAAACTCTTAAAGACAGTCCTATTAAGTATAGCCGTCGATAGTAATATTGTCAATCTGCTATTGAAATTCAAGTTTTACCAAAAGATCTTTTGTTATTTATCCAAATTACCCAAAAATTCAACATGTGGATATCTTTTTCGACAGATTTTTTATCTATTCACCAGTTATCTACAGCCTTTACACAAAATGTAGTGTTGTTGATAAGTTTATTCCACAAGGTATGGTAATTGTGGATAAAGTGCCAAAATCCATTGCAATAAAGGGTTTTATTTGTTATTATATTTGTGTTTTCCCTTTTCATATTGCATAAACTTATCCACACATGTGGATATCCTGTGTATAAATTTATTAACTATTGTGGGGAAACTTGTCCACATAGCTGTGTAAAAAGTCGAATAAACACTTTTCTTCTATATTATATACTTATGCACTTTACTTGTGGAATTTATTTTTATGCATCTATATACATTTATCGTTTCGAGGGTGTACAAAAGCTGTACAAGCTATTTTTTATGCCCTCCTTCTTATTTTTATACCCATTAGGATTTAAAGGAGGGAGTCTTTCTGTAATGGAAAACATCTCTGATTTATGGACCAAGGCATTAGAAGCGATCCAGAAAAAATTAAGCAAGCCCAGCTTTGAAACTTGGTTAAAGTCAACAAAAGCTCACTCACTACAAAATGATACTTTAATCATTACTGCACCGAATGACTTTGCAAGAGATTGGCTTGAATCACGGTATTCAAAACTAATAGCAGACACAATTCTTGATATTACAGGCGCGGAATTGGAAATAAAATTTGTCATACCGCAATCCCAAGAAGAGGAAGAGCTAAAATTTGAAGGCCCGGCCAAAAAGAAAAAAGTCGAAGAGCATTCTGAAGAAATGCCCCAAAGTATGCTAATCCCTAAATATACCTTCGATACCTTTGTTATAGGGTCAGGCAATCGTTTTGCTCACGCCGCTTCCCTAGCTGTTGCAGAAGCACCAGCAAAAGCTTATAATCCATTATTTATTTATGGAGGGGTTGGACTAGGAAAAACCCATCTAATGCATGCGATTGGTCATTATGTTCTAGAGCATAATCCTAATGCAAAAGTGGTTTACCTATCCTCTGAAAAGTTCACAAATGAGTTTATTAACTCGATTCGCGATAACAAAGCGATTGAATTCCGCAATAAATATCGAAAGGTTGACGTTCTATTAATTGATGATATTCAATTTCTGGCTGGAAAAGAATCAACCCAAGAGGAATTTTTCCATACCTTTAATGCATTACACGAGGAAAGTAAACAAATAGTAATTTCAAGTGATCGCCCACCGAAAGAAATTCCGACATTAGAGGATCGCTTACGTTCAAGATTTGAATGGGGCCTAATTACAGACATAACACCTCCTGACTTGGAGACAAGAATTGCCATTCTAAGAAAGAAGGCAAAAGCAGAGGGACTCGATATTTCTAATGAAGTTATGATTTATATTGCAAATCAAATCGATACGAATATCCGTGAGCTCGAAGGTGCTCTTATCCGTGTAGTAGCGTATTCCTCATTAATTAATAAAGATATAAATGCGGATTTAGCTGCGGAAGCACTCAAAGATATCATTCCAGGAACGAAGACTAAAGTAATTACTATTCAAGAGATCCAACGGGTTGTTGGGGAATTCTATCATGTGAAATTAGAGGATTTTAAGGCCAAGAAAAGGACGAAATCTGTCGCATTTCCACGCCAAATTGCGATGTATTTGTCGCGAGAGATGACTGATTCATCACTACCAAAGATCGGTGAAGAGTTTGGTGGAAGAGACCATACAACGGTCATTCATGCCCATGAAAAAATCTCAAAACTCCTGCAGACAGATACAGAATTCGGGCGAAGAATCCAAGAGATAGAAGAAAAACTCAAATTATAGAAGTATGGATTATGTGAATAACTTGAACTTACTTATATACAGTCTATCCACATGTGGATAGACTCTTCTACTGTTAGAAAAACGCACTTATCCACAAATCCACAAGCCCTACTAGTATTATTACTATTTTTTATATTTAATAAAATAATAATATATGCCAGCCAGTTTGAAAAAATGACAAATAGGAGGCATTGCAAAATGCAATTTACCATTCAAAAAAATAAATTAGTAGATGCTGTTAACGACGTAATGAAGGCAGTATCATCAAGAACAACGATTCCAATTTTAACGGGAATTAAAATAACGGCGACTTATGAGGGGGTAACATTAACAGGAAGTGATTCCGATATTTCAATTGAAAGCTTCATTCCAGCTGAGGAAGAAGGTCATCAACATGTGGATATCCAAAGAACAGGAAGTATTGTCCTTCAGGCTAAATTTTTCAGTGAAATTGTAAAAAAATTGCCGAAAGAAACTGTGGATATCGATATTCAAGATAATTTCTCAACAAGAATTGTTTCGGGAAGTGCGGAATTTAATTTAATCGGATTGGATCCTGAAGAATATCCACAGCTTCCGCAAATCTCAGATAATCAAGCTTTTCAAATGCCAATTGATCTACTTAAACAAATGACACGACAAACGGTTTTTGCAGTATCCACCTCAGAAACTAGACCAGTTCTAACAGGTGTGAATTGGCGTATTGAGGATGGAGAACTTTTTTGTGTTGCAACGGACAGTCATCGTCTGGCAATGAGGAAGGCTCCAATTGAGAGCGGAGAAATAACTACTATAACAAGCGTTGTCATCCCTGGAAAAAGCTTAAATGAATTAAATAAAATCTTAGAAGATACAAATGATCTAATCGATATTGTCATTACTGATAATCAAATTTTATTTAAAACAAAATATTTATTATTCTTCTCACGATTATTAGAAGGTAATTACCCTGATACATCTAGACTGATCCCAAATGATTACAAAACAGAAGTCGTCATAACTGCTAAAGACTTTCTACAGGCAATTGACCGTGCATCCTTATTAGCGAAAGAAGGACGAAATAATGTCGTTAAATTAACGACACTTGATAACAATAGCGTACAAATCTCGACAACGCTGCCTGAAGTTGGTAAGGTAGAGGAAGATGTGAATTGTGAATCACTAATAGGGGAAGAATTAAAAATTTCATTTAGTGCTAAATATATGATGGATGCTCTAAAGGCATTAGATAGTACAGATATTAAAATTAGTTTTACAGGGGCCATGCGTCCGTTTCTAATTCGACCTTTAGACAGTGATGCAATTCTTCAGCTTATCTTACCAGTACGGACTTATTAGACATAAATTATTTTTATGAAAGCTGAACAGGAAATAAATTCAACGGTTCCTGTTTTAGCTTTCTTTTATATTTCCTCAACATTTAGTAAAATAGAAATAACGAAAAAATAGAGATGGAATTTAATAAATTGAGGTGAGTAATGAGTGGCTACTGAAGTTACCATTTCAACAGAAAATATTACATTAGGTCAATTTCTAAAATTAGCAGGGATTATTGATACCGGTGGTGCTGTTAAATGGTTTTTAAGTGAACATGACGTTTTCGTCAACGGCGAAGCTGAAAATCGCAGAGGTAAAAAACTTATACATAATGACGAAGTATCTGTTAAAGGAATTGGGGCTTTTAAAGTAATCTCCTTATTAAATCAATAGAGCGGGAGCAAGAAAAGGGGGTGCCTCCCTTTGTTTTTAACACAACTAACTTTAACAAATTATAGGAACTATAAGAAAATCGGGCTTTCTTTTGAAAATAAAGTGAATGTGATCCTTGGCGAGAATGCTCAAGGGAAAACAAACTTGATGGAAAGTATCTATGTTTTAGCGATTGCAAAATCTCATCGAACATCAAGAGATAAAGAACTTATCAAATGGGATGAAGAATATGCTAAAATAGAAGGTAGCGTACAAAAAAGAATGTCCTCTCTTTCACTTGAACTTGTAATTTCAAATAAAGGCAAAAAAGCAAAAGTAAATTCATTAGAACAAAAAAAATTAAGCAGCTATATTGGTTCACTAAATGTCGTGATGTTTGCACCTGAGGATTTAAATCTTGTCAAAGGAAGTCCTCAGGTTCGTCGACGTTTTATAGACATTGAGATTGGGCAAGTTATGCCCGTCTACATGCATGATTTGAATCAATATCATCATATTTTACAGCAGCGAAATCACTTATTAAAGCAATATAATCGCGATCCCGGAAAGAATAAAGTGATGCTTGAAATTTTGACAACCCAGCTTGTCGAAATGGCAGTAAAAATAACGAATCGAAGAATTCACTTTTTACATTTACTACAAAATTGGGCTGAACCCATCCACAAAGGGATTTCAAGAGGCTTGGAGACCTTGAAAATTCAGTATAATCCGTCTATTGATGTATCAGAGGATATGGATTTGTCAAAAATGGTAGAAGTATATTATGAAAAATTTGACAAAATAAAAGAAAAGGAAATCGACAGAGGAATTACTTTAGCTGGTCCGCATCGGGATGACATGCAGTTTTTTGTTAATGGTAAAGATGTTCAAGTTTACGGTTCCCAAGGACAACAGCGAACAACGGCTTTATCAATAAAATTAGCGGAAATTGAATTAATCAAATCAGAGGTTGGCGAGTACCCGATTCTACTTTTAGATGATGTGCTTTCTGAGCTTGATGATTATAGACAATCACACTTATTGAATACCATCCAAGACAAAGTTCAAACATTCGTTACAACGACAAGTGTGGAAGGAATTGATCATGAAACATTAAAAAAAGCTGCCAAATTTCATGTAACAGCGGGTGACATTGAAAATTAGCAGGTTTGAATGAAAGGTGGATCAGTTGTTTGTTTCTGCATTTAGGTGAGGATATTGTTTTACAAACGAAGGAAATCGTAGCTATTATCGATTCAAATGTTGTCGAGGAATCGGAAATAGTAAAGGAATTTATCGATGTGAATGACAGAAAAAATAATATTGTTCACATCTCTGATGGAACCGTTAAATCAATTGTTATAACTAAAAAAAAGGTTTATTTTTCACCGTTAACAGCCGTCACTTTAAAAAGACGGTCCCAATATATTTATGAGTTGGAAATGGTAAGTGAATAAAGGTAAACTTTTTTCAATAGATGTCTCCATCTCTATATAAGTGTTGGGATGAATACGATTAAGAGTACATTAATTGATTTCAATTCTAATTGAAAAAAGTTTAAGCCTCCGGCGGATGCCTCAGATTTTCAGAGGAAGTTTTTCGAGCGAGCTCGAAAAAATCTGGGCACAAATACGCCAAGGCGCATTTGATCAAAGTGAAGGTGGTTTTAGTGGCCATGGAAGAAAAACAAACAGTAGTAGAAACAAGCTATGATGCAAATCAGATACAGGTTCTTGAGGGTCTAGAGGCCGTAAGAAAGCGCCCGGGAATGTACATTGGATCTACTAGTGGAAAAGGTCTTCATCATCTCGTTTGGGAAATTGTTGATAATAGTATTGATGAGGCATTAGCCGGCTATTGTACGGAGATTAAGGTAATAATTGAAGCGGACAATAGTATTACGGTAACAGATAATGGGCGCGGGATTCCTGTCGGTATTCAGGAGAAAATGGGACGTCCGGCGGTTGAAGTAATCATGACTGTCCTTCATGCCGGCGGTAAGTTTGGCGGTGGCGGCTATAAGGTATCTGGTGGTCTGCATGGCGTTGGTGCATCTGTAGTTAACGCTTTATCGACTGAACTAGAGGTTTTTGTTCACCTTGATGGTCATATTCATTATATAAAATTTGAACGCGGCGCTGTCGTTGAAGAGTTAAAAGTTATTGGAGAAACAGATAAAACTGGAACTATTGTCCATTTTAGTCCTGACCCTGAAATTTTCCAAGAAACAACCGTATACGAATACGATATATTAGCGACTCGTCTTCGTGAGCTGGCTTTCTTGAACCGTGGTTTAAATTTAATCATTGAAGATAAGCGTCCAGAGGGAAAAACACAGAGCTGGTGCTATGAAGGTGGAATTATCTCCTATGTTGAACATCTAAACCGTTCTCGTGAAGTGATTCATGAAGAGCCTGTCTATGTAATGGGCGAAAAAGATGGGATTACTGCTGAAGTAGCTCTTCAGTACAATGACAGTTATGTTAGTAATATATATTCTTTCGCAAATAATATTCATACATACGAGGGCGGAACCCATGAGGTTGGTTTTAAAACGGCCTTAACTCGGGTTATTAATGACTATGCAAGAAAAAGCGGCATGTTTAAAGAAAATGATCCTAATTTAACTGGGGATGATGTTCGGGAAGGGTTAACAACGATCATTTCCATTAAGCACCCTGACCCGCAATTTGAGGGCCAGACTAAAACTAAGCTTGGAAACAGTGAAGTAAGAACGATTGTGGACTCTGTATTCTCAGAGCAATTAGATAAATTTTTAATGGAGAATCCGTCAGTAGGTAAAAAAATTGTTGAAAAAGGGTTAATGGCGTCAAGGGCAAGGATTGCTGCTAAAAAGGCAAGAGAATTGACACGCCGTAAAGGTGCCCTGGAATTGTCAAGTCTACCTGGAAAGCTGGCTGATTGCTCATCCAAAGACGCTTCTATTAGTGAATTATATATCGTTGAGGGTGACTCTGCGGGTGGTTCAGCTAAATCAGGAAGGGATCGTCATTTCCAAGCTATCCTACCATTACGCGGTAAAATTCTTAACGTAGAAAAGGCTCGTTTAGATAGAATTTTGTCGAATAATGAGATTCGTACGATTATTACGGCCCTAGGAACCGGTATAGGTGAAGACTTTGATATTGCGAAAGCCAGATATCACAAAATTGTCATCATGACCGATGCGGATGTCGACGGAGCGCATATTCGTACACTTCTGTTAACATTCTTCTATCGCTTTATGAAACCGATCATTGAAAATGGCTATATCTATATTGCCCAACCACCTTTGTATAAGGTACAACAAGGGAAAAAGGTTATGTATGCTTACAATGACCGCGAGTTAGAAACGGTCTTAGCTGATTTACCTGAAAGTCCTAAGCCTAGTCTACAACGTTATAAAGGTCTTGGTGAAATGAATCCGGAACAGTTATGGGAAACGACAATGGACCCAGAAGTTCGGACAATGCTTCAAGTACAGCTTCAGGATGCAATGGAAGCAGATGAAGTATTTG
>JAENZK010000118.1:0-6236 GCA_016841285.1 Guptibacillus hwajinpoensis
TTTGCTTCCTCAATTGAATGAACAGAGGCACCAACCTGAGAAAATCCCACTAATTCATTTTGAAAGCTCCTTAGGTTATCCATCGATAACTGGATATTCGGTAGTTTTAGCTTTAAAGCAGCTTTTACATTCTGGTTAATAATAAGTGGAACCTTATTTTTCTTACAGATTTTATCTATAATAAAAGCCAACGCCTCATATTCAATTTGAGTTAAGTCTTTTTCCCTTAACATGATTCCATGGGGCTTCCCCTTAGCTATTTGAGCAATTCGAGTTAATAAATCATCCTTACAAAGCTTCCGATTTGTTACACATATGAGCATGTTGGATCTCCCCGATCAAACCCTAATATAATCTGTATAAACAGGCTGCAATCCTTTGCTAGCAATCATTTCATGAACTTCTTTAACAGAACGTTCATCGGAAATTTCAAACTGTTCGTCACCTTTTTGTTCTTCTTCGTGGCCGCCAACACCTACACTTACGCCAGCCGACATTTTTGTAGCAACCATACCAATTACATTGTCCCGGAAGCCCGCACGTTCACGGGTTGAAATTGTGACACCGGCAAAAGGCATTAATAAGCGATAAGCAAGCATGACTTGCAGTAACTGTTTTTCATGAACATCTTTAGAATTATTGTCCGCATTGTTTTTAAAAGGGCGTAAACGTGGGACGGAAAACCCAATCTCGGCATGTGGGTATTTTTGCTGAATCAATGTTGCATGTAAACCTGCTGCAAATGCATCCTTGCGAAAATCATCCAACCCAAGCAAGGCACCAAATGACACGCCGCGCATGCCTCCCAATAACGCACGCTCCTGGGCATGAAAACGATACGGGAAAATTCGTTTTGAACCCCATAAGTGGACCTCTGCATATTTATTTGGATTATAAGTTTCTTGATAGACTGAAACAAAGTCAGCCCCACAATTACGCAGATAGGTATATTCTTCAACATTTAATGGATAAATCTCAATGCCAACAGTTTTAAAATATTTTGTTGCTAATTTTATTGTTTCACCGATGTATTCAACGTCAGATTTATAGCGGGACTCCCCAGTTAATAAAAGAATTTCCTCAAGACCGGTAGCCGCAATCGCTTTTAGTTCATTTTCCGCATCTTCTTTTGAAAGTGTCGCACGTTGAATTTTATTTGTTGCTTTAAAACCACAATATACACATTCATTTTCGCAATAATTCGCGATGTATAAAGGGGTAAATAAGGAAATAGAATTTCCAAAGTGCTTTCTTGTCTCAAGTTGGGCCTTACTTGCCATATCTTCTAAATACGATAGAGCTACTGGAGAAAGAAGTGCTCCAAAATCAT
This sequence comes from Guptibacillus hwajinpoensis, assembly GCA_016841285.1. GTDB lineage: Bacteria > Bacillota > Bacilli > Bacillales > Bacillaceae_J > Schinkia. Next base: position 1,331 of record JAENZK010000118.1, read on the forward strand.
CAATGGAAAGATTGTCTTTATTTAGAGCAATCTCCACATCTCTACCGGTATATTGGTTATAATCATATTTTTCAACAGTGGATAATACTGTTTCCATCAAATCCGATTGGATGACATCCATACCATCAAGATACTTCATATGATCTATTCTTTTTATCGCCATATTAATCCTCCAAGAATCCGGTCAAAGGACTTGATGCCTCTGCCTTAAAGTCTAATATACGCCCTAAGCCTGCAAGATAAGCAGATCGTCCTGATTCGATTGCAAGTTTAAAAGCCTTGGCCATTAAAGCTACATCACCAGCAGTGGCAACAGCTGTGTTACACATGATTGCGTCAACTCCCATTTCCATAGCTTCGCAAGCTTGAGATGGGCGGCCAATTCCTGCATCCACAATGATAGGGATGTTGATTTCATCGACTAATATTTGAATAAAATTCTTAGTGGAAAGCCCTTTATTACTTCCGATAGGAGATCCTAAAGGCATGACAGCTGCTGCACCAGCATCTACTAACGATCTGGCCACATATAAATCTGGATACATGTAGGGCATAACAATAAATCCTTCATTAGCAAGGATCTCCGTTGCTTTAATAGTTTCATAGTTATCAGGCAATAAATATTTAGAATCATGGATAACTTCTAATTTAACAAAATCACCACAGCCCAGCTCTCTTGCCAAACGTGCGATACGAACGGCTTCTTCCGCATTTCTGGCACCTGAAGTGTTAGGGAGTAATGTAATGTTTTCAGGGATATAATGAACAATATTTTCTTCCCCACCTGTATTAGCCCGTCTTAGCGCCAGCGTTACTATTTCAGCCTCACCATGTTCAATAACAGCTTTCATAAGGTCTAATGAAAATTTTCCTGACCCTAAAATAAATCTTGATTGAAACTCATGTCCGCCAATTATTAACTTATCAGTCATATTATTAAAATCCTCCTATAGTTCCTTTGGTTTAATCCTAATTTCTGAGCTGTAGAGCCGCAGTTCCCGACCCTCTGTCTCACTTGCACAATTAGAAGCCGCAGAGCCAGAGAACCCGACCCTGTGTCCCACCCCTGTTAGCTCAACCTCCACCAACGAAGGTGACGACTTCTAGGGTATCTTCATTTGTTAGCAGGACTTCTTGATAGGTATCTTTGGGAACAATTTCCCCATTTCGTTCAACGACAATAATGCCTAAATTGTAGTTTTGCAGTTTTAAAAAATCATACAATGTCTGCTGTTTTTCTAATTCAATAAATGAACCATTAACCTTCACACTTCCCACCCTTTCTAAAAATCTGCAAAAAAAAGCACAAAATGGCCCTTACACCCTTTCGGTGGTGTACCCCATTTTGTGCTTCGTTTTTTTTTTTTTATAATTTAAAATATACAAAAGTGTTGAATAATTGTCAAGGAGTATGGATTGTGTTTGCAGAGTGGTAAATAAACTGTATTATATTTAATTATAAGGATTTTATATTCCAGGGAGGTTTTTGTGTGTTACGCGAGTTTAAGCAATTTGCCATGAAGGGTAACGTGATTGACTTAGCAGTCGGGGTTGTCATTGGTGCAGCCTTTGGAAAAATTGTTTCGTCATTAGTAGATGATATCGTAATGCCATTAATAGGTTTATTGTTAGGAAAGATTGACTTTACAAATTTGTTTATCGTTCTTGGCGAAGGGAACTTTAACACAATAGATGAGGCGAAAAAAGCGGGAGTTGCGACCCTTAATTATGGTCTATTCATTAATAATATTATAGACTTTTTAATTATTGCTTTTTCTATATTCATGGTGATCAAACAAATTAATCGACTTAATAAGAAGAAGGAGAAGCCAACTCCAACACGAGAGGCAACTACGAAATTATGCCAATATTGCTATAGTGAGATTCCGATAAAGGCAACAAAATGCGCACATTGCACTTCAGATGTAACAGAAATGATATAAAATTTTAAACAAATCGACAAGTGCTCCAGTGTACTTGTCGATTTTTTTTATATGGTGTGAACTTGGACTTCAGCAATTGCATACTTTTGAGTATATGGAAAAAAATCTGTGTCTGCGTTTTGGATATGACCAATAATGAGATCATTGACAATAAATGAAAAGAATTCGGCGAGTTTGAGGTCATCGGCCTGATATGATTTTTTAAATTGAAATACTTTATCATGTAATGTTTTATGAATCTCGGCATGGTTCTCATAATCAGGATAGCCCATTTCTAGCAATATTTGTTCCTCATCGTGAAAATGCTTAATGATTGCGTCTAATACTTTATTAACCTCCGGCATGATTCCATCCTTTTCTACCTCTGCAAGGAACAAATATAAAAGACTATTAGCACATTCAACAAGCTCCCGATGTTCTTCATCAATCACAGGATTACCGCTTGCCCATTCCTCTTTCCACTTAATATTAACAGGAGCGTTAAGTAAGCGGTCTTGATCTTCGGAAGGATAAATTCGGTTTCTTCCTCCTTCTTTAGCGCGATACATTGCTTTATCTGAACGCTTGTACCAGCTATAATAGGATTCTGACTTTATTCTTTCAGCAACACCGAAACTGGCAGTTAAATGTCCAACAATCGGATATTTGTATTTTTCCATGGTTTGACGAATATTTTCTGCCACGGCAAGAGCTCGTTGAATGCAGCTACCAGGCATAATAATCACAAATTCCTCTCCGCCAAGTCTAACGAGGAAATCAGGAGCACAAATTATGCTATTTGCAAGATTGGCCGTTTCCTTTAGCACTTCATCGCCAACAGGATGCCCCCAAACGTCATTAACACGCTTGAAATGATCCAAATCAAAAATTATCATCGAAAGAGGTTGATGGTCACGGTCCGCACGCGACATTTCTTTTTCAATCCATTGATCTAAGAAATGGCGATTGTAAAGTCCGGTTAATTCATCTTTAATGGCAAGATCGTTAAGGATTTTATTTTTTTGCTCTAATTTTTTCGTAAGTTCAAGAAGACTTCTATTATTATTAAAGAGCTCTTTCTCCAACTTTTTCGTTTCCTCATTGAGTGCATATTCGGTTGTTACATCATGATAAATACAACCAATCAATTCATGATGTAATGGAAAAACAAGGACTCGAATCCATTTTTGAATCGACTCACGGCGTAGATCGAATTGAGCCGATGTATCATTCAAGACAGCATTTTGTACAAGCCCTTTCCATTGTTCTTCGCCTTCCCATCCATTAGGGAAAACTTCATAGAATGTCCTATTAATTAGATCTGTTCCTTGAATTTTTAATAAATCTTCAAATGCCTTATTTGCTAATATATATTCATAGTCATAGGGTATACCTTCGTTATCAAATATAGCTCTATGACATGAATAGGCGATAGGAGATCTTTTAAAAAACTCTTGAAAACAGCGTTCCTCCATAAATTTCCCCTCATTCCATTCATTTCCTTGCTTTTAATTATAATAGATTTTGTAGTTACATTCCGTGAGTTTTGTAGCGATTTTTAGAAAAATACTGGAAAAATAAATTGGTATTTCGTTATACTAAAATGACGTGAAAGTCGTCTGACAAGAGACAAGGGGGACAAACATGAAGGGGCAAGCAAAATTAATTACAACAATGTTGATTTTCGGTAGTTTGGGTATTTTTGTGAAAAATATAAATCTATCATCGAGTGAAATTGCGCTTTTTAGGGGTGCGATAGGGAGTATATTTTTAATTTGTGCTAGTTTTTTAGTAAAACAAAAGCTTTCTTTTAAAGCAATTAAAAGGAATGGGATTCTCTTAATTTTATCGGGAGCGGCAATTGGCTTTAATTGGATCTTTTTGTTTGAGGCCTATCGTTTTACTACTATATCAAATGCAACAATAAGCTATTATTTTGCACCTGTGTTTGTTATGGCACTTGCTCCTCTGATTTTAAAAGAAAAGCTGACGATTGGTAAGATCAGCAGTATTATTGTGGCTATGATCGGTTTGTTTTTAGTTGTTAATAATGGTGGTAGTAGTGCTAGCGGTTCATATAATCATACAGTAGGAATCTTATATGGGCTGTCGGCTGCTGCTTTATATGCAAGTGTTATTTTAATGAATAAATTTATAAAAAATTTATCGGGCTTTGAGACGACGTTAATTCAATTAATGCTGGCATCTCTCGTTCTGGCGCCTTATGTGTATTTGCAAGAGGGGATCACGGATGTAACAGTGCTTAACCTTCAGTCGATTGTTTTTATTTTAATTCTTGGTATTGTTCATACAGGCTTTGCCTATTATTTGTATTTTGGTGCTATTAGAGAACTGAAAGGCCACACGATTGCAATTTTAAGCTATATTGATCCGATTTCTGCTGTAATCTTTGCTTCGATATTCTTTAGCGAAAGCATGAGTTTCTTGCAAATGATCGGCGGTGCGCTTGTATTGGGATCAACTTTTTTTGGGGGAAAGGGAACTTCAAAAAAACGCAAAAAAGCAAAGACGAGACGGAAGAGGGGCTGAGAAGAGAGGGGGGAGTGTTCCTCCGTTTTTGGATGAAGACCAAAGTCGTGCCGGACATCGGTGGAAACGGTCTTCATCGAGGTTATGAAGCCCGAAAATGTGATGCGCATTCGGATAAACGGTCTTCATCGAGGTTATGAAGACAGAAACCGTGGTGCAGATTTGGATGAACGGCCTTCATCGAGGTTATGAAGCCCAAAACTATGCTGTAGCTTTGGATAAATTGTCTTCATCAGTGTTATGAAGACAAAAATCATGATGAGCCCACGGAAAAACCGTCTTCATCGGGAGCATGAAGACAAAAATCGGGGAGCGTATTGGGATAAACGGTCTTCATCGAGGTTATGAAGCCCAAAATTGTGATGCGCATTCGGATAAACGGTCTTCATCGAGGTTATGAAGACAGAAACCGTGGTGCAGATTTGGATGAACGG
>JAENZK010000118.1:6246-12688 GCA_016841285.1 Guptibacillus hwajinpoensis
CGGTCTTCATCGAGGTTATGAAGACAGAAACCGTGGTGCAGATTTGGATGAACGGTCTTCATCGAGGTTATGAAGACAAAAATCGTGGAGCGCATTGGGATAAACGGTCTTCATCAAGGTTATGAAGACCGAAACTATGCTGTAGCTTTGGATAAATTGTCTTCATCAGTGTTATGAAGACAAAAATCATGATGAGCCCACGGAAAAACCGTCTTCATCGGGAGCATGAAGACAAAAGGTGCCCGAATATTAAGGAAAACTATCCTTCATCATTCGGCCCGGGCAAAACTCCTCCCATAAAATTACATGAAAAGCCCCATTAAGCATAAAATATTTCCAAATGACTAGCTGGAGATGTGAATGATGGAATTAACTCAAAAATATATTGAACTATGCGGTGTTAAAATTTATTGTGAATATTCCTTCGTTGACAATCGGCCTCCACTTCTCCTCATCCATGGAGTTGCCGCCACTTTGTATACATTCAATTCTCTAATTCCCTTATTAAAAGACCATTTCTCGATCATTAACATTGATCTTCCTGGATTTGGCCGGAGTGAAAAATCATCGTCTTTCATATATTCATTTCAAAACTATGCGGAAGTCGTCGCAGCTTGTATCGATTATTTTAAATTAGAAAATGTCAACATAGTTGGCCACTCCATGGGTGGACAAATTGCTTTATATACGACGAATATGGTACCGGAAAAAATAAACAAGTTGGTATTAGTATCAAGCTCCGGGTACTTAAAAAGGGCAAACAAAGCTATCATTCTCTGCACGTATCTCCCTTTTTTCGGGTATTTCGTTAAACACCATGTACATAAACAAGAGGTAAAAGATGTTTTGAAAAATGTCTTCTATGATCATTCGCTTATTACCGAGAATCACATTAGAGAATTCGGCATGCCACTAGAGGAAAAGGGTTTTTACACTTCTTTAAAGAGGCTATTAAGATATCGTGAAGGGGATTTAAGCAGGGATGATCTGAAAACAATCGATAAACCGACATTATTACTTTGGGGGAAAGAGGATCGAGTTGTGTCGTACACAATTGGTGAAAGATTGGCAGAGGATCTTCCAAATGCGAAGCTCATAACATACGAAAAGGCGGGTCATTTGCTAACAGAAGAACGTCCCCATGAGGTTTTTAAAGATATTTCAGGATTTATTTTATGAAAAATTCTGAAAATAATAAAACTGTAATAATTCTGCTAAAATGATAAAAGTGTAACAATCTTAAAATTAATAAATTTGGAAAGGTGAACAAGCCTTGAAAACATTCAAAAAAGTATATGTGGAAATTACGAGCGTGTGTAATTTAGCTTGTAGTTTTTGCCCACCAACGGAGCGGCTTGCGAATTTTATTAAAATAGATCAATTTAACAATGTATTAGATCAGATCAAACCACATACAAGTTATATTTATCTTCATGTAAAAGGGGAGCCTCTGCTTCATCCCCGTATAGACGAATTGTTAGAGGCTGCTCATGTAAAAGGATTTAAGGTAAACATTACGACAAACGGGACGCTTATTGCTAAAAACAGAGAAAAACTATTGGGAAAACCGGCATTGCGTCAAATGAATTTCTCTCTTCACAGCTTTGATGGAAATGAAGGAGCTGCCAATCGGGAAGAATATTTGTCTCAAATTCTTTCTTTTACACGTGAAGCTGCAGAGAGCGGGGTAATAATTTCATATAGATTGTGGAATCTGCACCGTGAAAATGCAACGAGTGCGGAGAAGAGAAGAAATCGTGAAACTTTAGAAATGATTGAAAAAGAATTTAATCTTGATTTTAAAATTGAAGAAAAAGTTGTCCCTGGCAGTGGGGTGAAAATTGCTGATCGGATTTACCTCAACCAGGATTATGAATTTGAGTGGCCAAGTTTATTGGCACCAGAGGATGACGGTAAAGGATTTTGCCATGCACTAAGGACCCAAGCGGCTATTCTTGTTGATGGAACCGTGGTCCCGTGCTGTCTTGATGGTGAAGGGGTAATAAATTTAGGCAATATTAATAAAACGTCTTTCTCTGATATTGTCGAAGGCGAGAGAGCGAATAATCTTTACGATGGTTTTTCAAGAAGAGAAGCTGTAGAAGAAATGTGCAGGAAGTGCGGTTATAGAAAGCGGTTTGGAGCCATTTAGGAGGGTATACAATATGATCGAAAAAAAAATTACAGTAGAAGATTTGGCTAAAAAGTTTTCATTAAAAGTATTAGCTGGTGAGAATCGTCTTCAGAATATAATAACGCAACCACGTGTACATCGTCCTGGTTTGGAATTCGTTGGGTACTTTGATTTTTTTCCAACAGAAAGAGTTCAAATACTAGGTGAGAAGGAAGTTGTATACTTGCATACTTTAACTGAAGAGGAACGGAAATTCCGAATTGGCAATATTGTACGCTACCATCCACCATGCTTTATTGCTACGGCTCCTGAAGAGGGACTTACCTATTTAAAAGAATATTGCTCCAAAGAAGGCATTCCCTTATTAATGACAAGAAAACAAGAGCAGACTTCAGAATTTATTTTAAAAGTGGATGGCTATATGGTAAAGCAATTGGCACCGGAAATGACCGTACATGGCGTATGCATGAATGTGTTTGGAATCGGAATCTTAATCCGTGGTAATTCTGGTGTTGGAAAAAGTGAGACGGCACATACTTTAATTGGACGGGGACACCGCCTTGTGGCTGACGATGTTGTTGTTTTGAAAAAACTAAGTACACAAACACTTTTAGGTACACATGATGAAAAAACACGAGAGTTTTTAGCCCTTCGCAGCATAGGGTTATTAAATGTAGTTCGTATGTATGGAAGAAAGGCATTTCAAGATGAAACTAGAATTGCTCTTGATATCAATTTAACAAAATGGCAGAAGGATGCTTTAAATAATGAATTGGAACAAGAGCCAGAATATGTAGACTATATGGGAATTAAAATTCCGTCATTGGAAATCCAGCTTCAGCCCGGTCGTGATGTGGCTGGATTAATCGAAGCTGCATCAAATAACTGGTATTTAAGACAGCAGGGCTACAGCGCAGCAGAGGAATTTTACAGCAGATTGGAATCGGAGTTCACTGATTCTAGTTCGAATAATTTAAACTAAAATAATTCACGAGCAAAGCTTGCTTGTGGATTTTTTTGTAGAAAAACCAGAGTTCCCGACCCTGTGGTCCCGTGGTTGTGTATGTGTTGAGCATATGTAACCACTATTTTCTTGTTCGGTGATAAAATACAGCGTAGGATGGAAATCCTAATCCTATGAAAAAGGAGTGATTTTATGGCGGACAAAATGATTCTTGGAATTCAAAAGTTAGGTTTTCAATGGCAGACGGAGGATCCGTTTCTTATAACGATGTATCATAAAGACCATTATCCTGAAGGAAATGATGAACAAGGCCCAAATACTTCTTTGGCTGGTCGGAATCTTGGCGAAGATTTTACATTACGTGAGGGTTTTAGAATGTATCATGGTACAACAGTGCCGGGATTTCCTGCACATCCACATCGCGGCTTTGAAACAGTGACGGTCGTTTTAGAAGGTTTTGTCGATCATTTTGATTCAAAAGGCTCTTCCGGTCGTTACGGGGAAGGGGACGTACAGTGGCTTACGACTGGAAACGGCTGTCAGCATACTGAAATGTTTCCTCTTGTTTATAAAGATAAGCCAAATCCACTGGAGCTTTTTCAAATTTGGTTGAATCTTCCGGCGAAAAGTAAATCGGCGGAACCAGAGTATAAAATGTTGTGGGCAGAGGACATTCCAATAGTTGAGTCAAAGAATACTAAGGGAAAGAAGACTACTATCAAACTGATAGCAGGTAGTATCGATGAGATAGATAGCTTAGAACCAAATAGTGCCTCATGGGCTAATGAAAAAAGTCATCATGTTAGCATCTATCATATTCATATGGAACCGGAGGCAACACTTACTTTGCCGGCAGTTTCGGATACACTGAATAGAAACCTTTATTTCTATGATGGAGAGTCAATTTCAATTGGCGCTGAAAATATCCCATCGTCCAATCGGGTAAAGCTTGCAGGAAATCAAGAGATTATTATTACAAATGGTAATGAAGACGGCTATTTCTTGTTGCTTGCAGGTGAACCAATTGGCGAAACAGTCGTCCAATACGGCCCATTCGTCGTGACAACGGAACAAGAGCTTCGCGATACTTTCCGCGAATACCAACAAACTCAGTTTGGAGGCTGGCAATGGGGTCGTTTAGACCCTGTAAATGAAAGGGATGCTGGCCGATTTGCACGTTATGGGAATGGTAGGGTTGAGAAAAGATGAAAAATGGGACACGGCATTGAACCGTGTCCTATTTTAGTATGTTTAGACCAGAGTTCCCCTGAGCCACAGGGTCAGAAACTGTGGCTCATCCCCGACCCTCTGACCATTCCGCTCGAGCTAGCCAGAGCCAGAGTTCCCGACCCTCTGTCCCACCCGATATCAACTGTTCATAATAAATAACGGCAAAATGGAAAACCAAACAAGATGCGATAGATTAATAAAGGCATATACAACAGTGATTCCGCTTATCATAATATTAGAATTTCGAAGCTGCCGCTCATTTGCACTTTTAAGTCGATAAAATACATACAACAAAAGAATTGCTGGTAACAGAACCTTTAGGCAAAAGCTAGCGGCATAACTTTGAACGGCTGAGATCATTAAAATATTTGCTTCTATATAAAAACCTGTATTCAATAGTAAAAGTGTAAATATTATATCTGTAATATTAAGTACATATAAAACAAACAATTTATTTTTTAAGTTATCAAGGGAATAATCTTTAATAAATGCAAGCATGTGAAGCACCTCCCGAAACAGTATATCCACTTTCCTTTTGAAATAGACCGATGCAAAAAAAGTTGGACAAGCCCTTTTAGTGAATGCAAAATGTGGTACGATAAAATAAAAAAATACTTTACGAAAATAGTTAAAAATGGAGGCTTCATAATGTACAGTTTTAAGAATGATTACAGTGAAGGTGCACATCCAAGAATTTTACAAGCATTAGTGGAAACCAATCTTGAACAGTTAGAGGGCTATGGATTGGACCATTATTCACTCAAAGCAGCGGAGTTAATTAAGAAAAAGATCGAACGAAATGACGTGGATATCCATCTTTTGACTGGTGGAACGCAAACGAATCTTACTGCTTTAGCAGCTTTTCTAAGGCCTCATGAGGCAGCAATTTCAGCTACCACTGGACATATCAATACACATGAAACAGGTGCGGTTGAGGCAACGGGTCACAAAATCCTAACGGTTGAAGTGGCGGATGGGAAATTGAATCCTTCTCATATTCGTGATGTGCTTGATCTCCACACGGACGAACATATGGTGAAGCCAAAGCTTGTTTACATATCCAATTCAACTGAAATAGGTACAACTTATAAAAAGTCTGAACTAGAGCAGTTGAGAGCATTTTGTGATGAGAATAATCTTCTTTTATTTATGGATGGCGCTAGACTCGGATCTGCACTTTGCTCGAAAGAGAGTGATGTACAAATAAACGATCTCCCTAAGCTTGTTGATGCCTTTTATATTGGTGGAACAAAAAATGGTGCACTCCTAGGTGAGGCCTTAGTTATTTGTCGTGATTCTTTAAAAGAGGATTTCCGATTTTATATGAAGCAAAGAGGAGCTATATTGGCAAAAGGTCGTCTCGTAGGAATCCAATTTCTTGAGCTATTCCGGGACGATTTGTTCTTAGAACTTGCCTCCCACGCTAATAAAATGGCGGACAAACTTAAAGAGGAAATTGCAGGTGCTAATATTGGCTTTTTGACAGATTCACCATCCAATCAAATCTTTCCGATTTTGCCTAATTCGATGATTACCGAATTGCAAAACAAATATGATTTTCATATTTGGGAAAAGGTTGATTCAGATAACTCGGCGATCCGTCTTGTGACATCATGGGCAACGAATGAAGAAGCGGTGATAGCTTTGATTGAAGATATAAAAAAATTGCTTAATAAATAGTTTTTTAATTAAACTTATAGAAAGTAAGTACTACGAAATGGAACAACCGAGGAACAATAAACAATAAAAATGTACATGGTAATTCTCAAAGGGATTGCCATGTTTTTTGTTATTCTGTTTTGCGATGATTGTTGGTTTTCTAAAGTTGGAATTTATTTAGTTTTCTTCAAAGGTTCGGACAGGAACGCCTTTACTATCGACAAACGAGTCCGAAGTCACCCGTAGTTCGGACAGGAAAGCCTTTACTATCGACAAATGAGTCCGAAGTCACCCGTAGTTCGGACAGGAATGCTTTTCCTATCATCAAACGAGTCCGAAGTTGCCCGTGGTTCGGACAGGAAAGCCATTCCTATCGACAAACGAGTCCGAAGTTGCCCGTGGTTCGGACAGGAACGCCTTTACTATCGACAAACGAGTCCGAAGTCACCCGTAGT
>JAENZK010000119.1 GCA_016841285.1 Guptibacillus hwajinpoensis
AAAATAGCCCATTGTTTGCTTTTGTAACGCTTTTTTGTGAACAGGAATATGTAAAAATGTCAGCAGGACAGTGATCGCTATTGCTGCTGTAATGACATCAATAAAGAAAATCATTTCTATCGTGGCAACCGTTAATAAGGTTGCACTAACCATTGGCGCTATTAACATTACAATCGCTTGAATACTGCTATTAGTTGCATTAACTTTTGTTAGTTTCTCCTCTGGCACAATTTGCGGTAAAATCGCCCCCACTGCCGGTGTTTGAACTCCTGTCCCGAGCGCTCGAATAGCGGAAATGACAAAGAGGAGCCACATTTCTTTATATCCTGATAAAAATAATATCGCTAACACCAGTGTAGATAACGCAATCAAACCATCTGCTAAGTTAATTAGCCATTTTCGATTAAAACGGTCAGCCCAAACTCCCGCAAACGGTGAAAGGAGAAAGGAAGGGACAAAACCACATATAATATAAATGGTCATCATTACACCTGATTTTGTGTTTAAGGTGATATACCAAAAAATAGCATATTGTACTAAGGATGAGCCAAAAAGTGAAATCGTTTGACTGCTTAAAAAGATAATGATATTCTTTCTCCAATTTTCCATATGTTGTTGTCCATTCGTTAGTGTCATTGATCCACGTCCATTATCGGTTGATTACTTATTAATTCCAACAAGAATTTCTAAATCAATTGTGATTTCTGCAGAATTCTGGTTACTGAAGGCATTTAATCGGTCTTGATCTCCTGACCAGGCTAGTGGTGTCATTCGCACTAGGTTGAGTAGCTCTTCTTTATTAAGTATTTTTGTATAGTTTAGATTAATATTATGGATAAGCTTGAAGTGTTCTTTAAAAAGCGATATTGTTTCATCATTTTTATAGTCTTTTTTCTCCGTACGTTCATAAAGAGCCTCCCGAACTTCTTTTAAGTAATGGGAACCTGGTACAACCTTTATGACTAGACCATCATGAACTAACATTCTCTTGAATTCCTTGTAATTTGATGGTGATAAAATATTGAGAATAACATGTAAGGAGTAATCGGCTAACGGTGATTTTGCCAGATCTCCAACAAGCCATATCGGATTTTCATAACTCTTCGCTGCTGCAACAACCCCCTCCTTGGCAATATCAAGACCTACACCAGTTATTGCATCACTCTCGCATTCATCAATTATGCGTTGTAAATGCGATCCCTCCCCACAGCCTAAATCAACGATTAAAATTGGATTCCTAGAAATGTCCATATTCTCTTTTATCACATTAGAAATAACCCTATGCATCTCAGCATATAAATTCGTATCATTAATTATATTTTTCCTGGATTCAAAAAGTTCTTTGCTGTAATGGCTATTTGACTGCTGTGTCATCAAATTGATATACCCTTGCTTTGCAAAATCATAAGTATGATTGTTGGAGCAGATTAAACTTTTTAGATCAACCACTTTCATTTCACTTTCACAAAGCGGACATTTAAAGGCGGATATATGTTCGCTAACACATTTTGCACTATTTTCTTTTTTTGACATGTAAGATCTTCCCTTCAAGAAAAAAACACAGGCGATTTGCCTGTGATAAACAGCTATCTCATTATATTATTTATCAGAAAAAGCTAAAGAAAACAATCTTTAAAACTCAATATGATCAGAGCTCTTTAGTGACTGCGATCCAAATCTCTTTTTCATAAAACTTAGATGTGGTACAAACTTATAAACTATTAGGGCAGAAATAATACTGATAACCGCGCCTACTATTACATCCCCCGGGTAATGAACCCCTACCCAAATCCTTGAAAAACCGACTAAACAAGCAAGAACAAACCATAAAAAGCTCCACCCTCTTTTGAACAGCCAAAACGTGACACAAAGTGAAAAAAAGATCATCGTGTGATCGCTTGGGAATGAATTGCTTATTCCTTTTTCAATAAGCTTATTAACTTCAATTAATTCAGCAAATGGCGGCTTATTAGAATGTAAAAGCCCGGCTAGCTTCCCAAAGATCTCGGACAAAATCACTGTAAAAATTCCGCAAATCAACATCAAGAGATTCCTTTTATTTTTAGAAAATAAAAATAAAAGAACGCTCAAGATTAGGAAATAAAGAGCATATTCTGCGATCAAAACAAAAATTGGATTTAAGCTTACATATTCTTTTCCCAAATCATTAATCATTCTAAACAAATTGACATTTAAATCAATTAAACCCATTCTATGTAACTCTCCCCATTTAACCCCTTTTAATCTACTATTCTCTGTCATTTTACTTTATTTGTAAAGGGATTATTACAAGCATTTTCACAGTAAAATATAGGTCAACAATGAAAGAGCTACTGAAGTAATCAACATCGCCACAAAGGGTCGCATTGCTTTTGTTTTGACATCTGCAAGACTAATATTTAATCCAAGCCCGACCATTGCCGTTGTTAATATAAAAGTTGTGGCGGTAGCAATTCCACTCATCACCGAATCTGTAACCGGTATATATGTACCAAGCACATAGCTTCCCAAAAAGCTCATTGCAATAAAGCCAAATAAAAACCATGGAATATCCACTTTCCGATTCGATTCCGCGTTATTTTTCCGTTTCATCCAGTAAACAAGAATAAAACATAACGGTATGAGTAAGAACACCCTTCCAAGTTTAGCTAGTAAACCTATCGCCAAAGCATCTTGTCCACCTGGTGCGGCGGCTAGTGCCACATGGGCAAGCTCATGAAGACTAATCCCTGACCAGATGCCGTATTTTTCGGCCGTAACATCTAATATCGGCAATAACAGTGTATAGCAAATCGAAAAAACAGTCCCCACTAGGGCTATGATCCCAACACTAGTTGCTGTATCTTCATCCTTCGCTTTAATAATCGGGGCAACTGCCGCAATCGCCGCCGCTCCACACACACCCGTTCCAACCCCTAGCAAAAGAGATATCGAAGTGTCCGCCTTCAACCATTTAGCCAGTAAAAGTGTTACAGTAATTGCAAAAATAATCGTGCCGGCATCCCAGGCAAGCAGCCCTAATCCATCATGAAAAATGACATCCATATTTAATTTCAATCCATACAAAATAATAGCAAAACGCAATAATTTTTTGGAAGCAAATTGGATTCCATCCCGCAGAGCGTTTGGATAACCCCATATTTGCCGATATACGACTGCTAAAATAATGGCACAAGCCATGGGTCCGATCAGCTTAAATCCCGGAATTAAAGCCAAAGCATACCCTAATAAGGCTATTAAAATAGTAAAGCCAATACCTTTATACATCTCAACACTCCTAACATAAAATACCTTTGAAACTTTGTTACTTCATATTAATATAATTCTTCACATTAGAAAAATAAATCTTTATAATATTTACAATAAGTATTCACTTATAATTAATCGAAGGGTTGACATAAATGGATCAACAATTACTAGTCTTTTTAAAAGTAGCTGAAGTTGAGAATTTTTCACGGGCTGCTGTTGAACTACATATGACACAGCCAGCAGTTAGCCAGCATATTCAAGCATTGGAACTAAGAATGGGAACGAAGCTATTGGAAAGAACGAATAAATATGTACGTTTAAATAAAGCGGGCGAGATTGTATACCACCATGGCAAGACAATTTTTCAAACCTACCAACAAATGAACGAATTAGTGGATGATTTAGTTTTTAATGGTAAAGGCGAGGTGTCCATTGGAGCTAGTTATACTTTCGGCGAATACATCTTACCGCATATTATCGCGCAGCTTCGTGGTGAATACCCTTTAATCATTCCAAAAATAACAATCTCCAATACCCATAATATTGCTGAAATGATTGATCAACAACAACTGGATATCGGGATTGTGGAAGGGCAATTTAAACAAGAAACATTAAAGGTTAAACCACTTGCTGAAGACAATATGTTTATTATTATTTCAAGAAATCATCGTTTGTCAAATAGGACACAACTTCAATTAACTGAATTACAAGAGGAGACATGGATTTTACGAGAAGTAGGTTCAGGTACTAGAGAAGCAGCGGAGAAGATGTTTACCTTCTACGATTTTACTCCGAAGGAAATCATGGAGTTTGGAAGTACGCAAATTATTAAGGAATCTGTTGAAGCAGGTATCGGGATTTCACTCCTATCCCATTGGGCAGTAAGAAAAGAAACAAAATTGGGGACTTTAAAATTATTAAAAGTGAATGAACAGCCTATTGTTCGACAATTTTCTATCATAAGGAAAAATACAAAATTTCACACGAAAGCTTCTGAAGTATTTCTAGATATTCTTCAAGAAAGTCAAGCACTAACTTTTACAGATTAGTGCCTGCCTTTTTTAAATTTTAAATCCGATGCTGTTGATAAATGGTTGACTTTGTTATTGCCTGTAATTTATCATATTGTTCTTTAGTAATTTGGTTATTTGTTGTTTCCAATACATTCTCTCTGATTTGCTCAATATTACTTGCCCCTGTAATGATCGTTGCAACGGTTTCATTAAACAATGGATAACGTAAGGCAATGCTATTAATCGTTTGTGGTGAAATTAATAGTTCCTGTATGTTCCGATTGACTTCTTTAATTTCTTCATATGAATAATTAAGATAGCCTTTTTCGATAACTTGTGCATTTGCCTTGTCCTTCATTTTTTCTGTTAACAATCCTTTTGCCAGTGGTCCGCGGGAAATAACGCTAATTTTATTCTCTTTTAGGAGTGGAAAAACTTCTTCAGGTCTACGGTCAAGCAAGCTGTATTGCATCATTACACAGACAATATTTGATTTGTTTACAAACTCATTTATGACATTTGGCCGAATAGATGAGATTCCGTAATAGCGGATCAAACCTTCTTTTTTTAAATCCTCGAAAGCCCCAATTGTTTCATCAATCGGGTCCTCGATTGTACCCCCATGTAGTTGATACAAATCGATATAATCCATCTGAAGTCGGCGCAAGCTTTCCTTGACCTCAGTTTTTATGTATTTAGCTGATGGGTCCCAAATCCAACTATCCTTATTCTCATTCCAGCGATTACCAACCTTCGTAGCAACAATGACCTCATCTCGACGACCTTTCAATGCCTTCCCAACAATTTCTTCGTTCATACCAAAATCATAAAGATCTGCTGTATCAAGGAAATTCACTCCCATTTGTAATGCCTCGTGGATAATTCGAACACCCTTTTCCACATCTGTACCGAGAGACATGCATCCAAGACCTATTTCGCTTATATATAGGTCTGAAGTTCCTAATTGGTTTTTCTTCATTTTTTCGGGCCCCCTGCTTCTATAAGATTTAAAGGTTTAAAATTGGTAATTTGTTACATATACATTGTAACGTAAGCCTAACAGATTGTCTTATTTTTTTACTAATGGTTACAATAGGAATTGGAATACATAACCAAATTTTAACTTAGGAGTGATTAAATGGCGTTAAATGTATATATGATATTTGATGGAGATTGTCGACAAGCGGTAGAATATTATGGACAGGTTTTTGGTTCTGAACCAAGAATCATGTCATTCGGGGATGCACCACGAAACCCTGAATTTCCGATTCCTGAGGAAGCCAAAAATCTTGTCATGCATGCTGAACTTATGATTTCCGGATCAAGAGTTATGTTCTGTGACAATTTATCTGGTCGCCCTTATGTAAAAGGGAACAACATTGAGCTTACAGTGGTTACCACGGATATCGATGAGGTAAAATCAATCTTCAATAAACTAAAAGAAGGTGGAAAAGTCGAAATGGAGCTCCAAGAAACATTTTGGAGCAAATGCTACGGCAAACTGACTGATAAATTTGGTGTTGAATGGCAAGTCAGCCACGACGATGGCCGAGACAATCAAGGAAAATAATAAAAAAGAAAAAAAAGGATAAGGAGCTTTTGATAACAAAGTTCTTTATCCTTTATTTTTAATTATTTCAACCCTCGATTTACAACTTTGATACCACCAGAAGCTGCAATCACACTTCCTGTGATAAAATCCGAGTTGTCTTCACATAAAAAGCGGATGATTCGCCCAATGTCTTCTCCGGTACCAGATCGTCCAACAGGTGTATGAGTATCTTTTAAAGATCTAGAAGTTTCAATATCCGCTTCCTTCATTTCTCCAATAATATCACCAGGACAAACCATATTAGCTGTTATTCCGTATTCCGCCTCTTCAAGGGCAATCGTTTTTGTTAAAGACACTAGTCCGGACTTTGCTGCAGCAAATGCAGATCGATTAATCCAGCCAGGTGTGTGCTCTGCATCTTGGAAACCATAGGTTATGATTCTGCCAAACTTCTGAGTTCGCATAATTGGAATGGTTAACTTTAAAAAATGAAACACGGCATTTAAATTACCATTAATGATCTCATACCATTCTTTTTCATCGTAATCAACGAGCTTTTTTCGTTCAAAAATATAGGGACCTGCATTGTTGATTAAATAATCGATTCTTCCATAGCGGCCCATCGCTTGTTCAATGATATGAGCAATGTCCTCTTTTTTGGTCACATCACCTTGAACGAATTGCAGCTGTTCTAGATATGGCTCCCATTCGGTCATTAATTGAGACACTCTAGTAACATCGCTGCGATAACTGACCGTAACAGAGCAACCCATTTCTAGGAATTGTTCTGTAACCTTTTTTCCAAGCCCTTTCGTCCCTGCCGTTATTACTGCATGTCTCAATAATTTCACCTGCCTATTTTTTTCGAATCATGTCGATTCATCTTATTTCCTTTGAAATATTAAATATTACCTGTTAAGTAAGGATAAAAATTCGATGCGTGCATCTGACTGATTAGCATACATCCCTCTGACTGCTGTCGTTGTTGTTGATGAATTGGATTTTTTAATTCCCCTTCCGCACATACACATATGTTTCGCTTCAACTACGACCATTGTACCTTGAGGATGAAGTACTTCCTCAATCGCATCGGCAATTTGATTTGTTAGTCGTTCCTGAACTTGAAAACGTCTAGCATAGCCTTCCACCATACGACCAATTTTAGATAACCCTGTTATTTTTTCATTTGGTACATAGCCAACATGGGCTACGCCAAAAAATGGAGCAAAATGATGTTCACACATTGAATAAAATTCAATATCTCTCACAAGTACTAATTCCTGATGATCCACTGCAAAAATCTTCTCGAGATGATCTTTTGGATCTTCTCGATAACCTTCTGTGTATTCTAAAAAAGCTTTTAGGACGCGAAACGGCGTATCTTGGAGCCCATCACGTGTTGGGTCATCCCCACATAACTTTATTAGTTCCTGTAATGAATCCATCACATTTTGTGCTTGCACAAGCTTTATTTCTTGATCAGAATCATTTTTAAATATTTCAAGTACCTTTTCAGATAGTAAATGACTTTCCGTAATAGACATAAATTTAACTCTCCTCAAAATATCAAATGCGCCAGCGTATTTGCGCCCAGATTTTTTCGAACTTGCTCGAAAAATTACCTCTGAAAATCTGAGGCATCCGCCGGAGGCTTTAACTTTATTCAGCCGGGATTTGCCCCTCACTAAATTAAAATACTAATATGCATTCATCTCACCACATATGGAAGTGAAAGACTGCTGAATGAAGTTAAACAATATAATATAAAAAATAGCCTATTACCTTCAATGAAGTCAATTTATTTGATTCTTATATATAATTAATATATTAATAAGTTTATATATATGCATTACAAATTACTAAGAATGATTTTCCTTTACAGGCCATTCATCATTAGTAGAGTATCTTCTTCTAGTCAGGGGAATTAATCTCCCCCATAAACAAAATGATTTCTGACTCGTTATCCTGAATTACAAAAAAGAAAGGCCGATTGACATTCATTATTTTCATAACTGGGCTCGCTGTTTCCTTCATCTCGACAGATGTTGCAGCAGCTGCCTCCGTTCCTTTCTCATTAACTTCAATATAGCTTTTATGGAGAACTTCATCGATGTAAACTCCACCATTTTTTACCATATTGCTAAAATCAGCGTTACCAGAGAAAGCGGATGGCATCCCTAAATTGATCAGTGAGTCATTCAGATTAGTAGAGTAATCCATTTTAAATTTTGGAAGAGTAATCGACACCTCTTGTTTATTAAACTGCCTTACCCATTTGGCCCATTGTTCAAAGGTTAGTTGTTCATAGAAATCATCTAAAGAGGCGCCTTCTTTTGGCAACATCACAATCATACTTAATTCATTGTCTTTATAGGGAAGGTCTATCGCTTGAATTTGCTCATTTTCATAATAGTTAAACGGGTACGTTTGCCTCATAAAAGCTTGCTGTTTTGAGTTATTGTCCCTTCCATAAAATGTATCTTCAAACGTCTGTCGTTTATCAAATGAATGCTCCCATACCCCGTAAAAATAAATAGCGTTGATCAAATACGCAACCGTGTTAGCATCAATATTTTCAATCATTTCTTCAATCTTGCCATTTGTTTTCTGTTTAACCCATTTATTGATTTCATCGGCTGTCTTCGTATCTGAAAAATCCATTTCACTGACCATCGCCAAATAATAATCCTCTGTTTTCGTTATAAAATCCTCTAAAAAAGGATAGCCTGCTTTTAACCATAAGGAATTGGCAATATTCAATGTCGCATCATAATCCCGTTCCAATGTTCGGCTTAAAAAAGAAGCATAAGCACGGTTAATGTCAACTTGCTGGTAGCTATTCAGATGTAAAACCTTAGCCATCTCCTGTTGAGTATCGCCTGCTGCACCATTATAGGTCATGGATAAGGCGGAATGAATGCTAAACGGGGAGAAAAATTTATTGGGCTCCTCTTTATTTGTGACTAATTCATTTAATAAATCGAAAGCAAATTGATTATTGCCTTCAGTAATCATTTTATAATCATCTTTTTTAAATTCAGCTGAACCAAAGTCTGGTGAACTAGATGTACCGCAGCCTGTAAGGAAAAGAATGAGGGAAAGTATTAAATAAAAACCTTTCATAGAATGATCGTCCTCCTTTGTATCAATGTATCTTTTAAATAGATTTACAAATTAGACGATAGGATTGGAGAAAGGTTCCATGATTTTTATGTATGGAGAAGAAAATTGGAGGGTATCTACAATGTAAAGAGAATTAGTAATGTTTTGTTATTGATTGTGCGATTGTGGTTCGTTAGCCTTGGTATTCTACCCTTTTCGATGAATGATCAAATCTATCAAGGCAAAATAACCTCGTTTTTCTACCCTATTCAATGAATGATCAATCCTATCAAGGCACAATAAACTCGGTTTTCTACCCTATTCAATGAATGATCAATCCTACCAAGGCACAATAAACTCGTTATTCCACCCTATTCGATGAATGATCAATCCTATCAAGGCACAATAACCTCGTTACTCTACCCTAATCAACGAATAATAAATCGAATAGGGTAAAATAACCGTATTCATTTCAAGTGTATATTTATTTTCGTGATAGTTTATTATTGCCTATCTAAAAACCCGATCAATTTCGTTAATCTCGTCTTCTGTTAACAAAACATCCAATGTTCTTAAATTGCTAAGCACTTGGTCCGCCCTTTTGGCACCAGGAATTAACGCATCAATGGATTCACGTGTCAAATACCAAGCAAGTATCACATTCGCGATTTCTGTTTCCTTGGCCTCCGCGATCGCCCGTAATTGTTCTACTTTTTCTAGATTTCGCACAAAAGCTTCCCCTTGGAAATGCGGTTTTTTCGCAAGCGAATCATCGATCTTCATATCCTTGGTATATTTACCTGTTAATAATCCGGATGCCAACGGGAAATACGGAATAAAGGATATATTATTTGCAGCCGTATATGGCAGCAATTCCTTCTCCGCCTCCCTTTCTAGCAAATTATATTTCCCTTGAAAAACATCCACATAACCGTCCTGGTTGGCTTCCTTCAATTGTTCCAGTGAAAAATTAGATACACCGATCGCTCTTATTTTCCCTTGATCCTTTAGCTCTTTCAATGCACCAACTGCCTCAGCCTTTGGCGTTTCATTATCAGGATAGTGGATGTAATATAAATCAATATAATCGGTTTGCAGGCGTTTCAAGCTGTCCTCTACAGATTGCTTCAAATACGCTGGCGAATTGTCATTCACAACCCCACCCTCAACAAATTTGTGAGATCCTTTTGTAGCTATAACCAATTCAGTCCGATTTCCTCTTTCTTTGATTACTTCACTGATTAGTTCCTCGGACCGTTTGGGACCGTAGAAAAATGCTGTGTCTAAAAAATTAATGCCATGGTCAAGAGCAGTCCTTACTAAATCCTTCCCTACCTCTTCATTAAGGTTAGGAAAAAGATTATGTCCACCCACGGCATTTGTTCCAAGCCCAATGGGGCATACGTATAAGTCTGTCCTGCCTAATTTTATTTGTTTCACCACTAATATTCATCTCCTCTTTGTAAAACAACAGGAGATTCGCCTAAGCAATAAAAAAGACGAATCTTCCCACTTATTCCCTATTATATCGGCACTTTAAAAAAATCTCACTATTTAAACCCTCGCCTTTTCTTTAAAGAACACTTTCATCATCGGTGGTGTTATAATTGTGGTTACGAGTACGACAACGACAATAACAGCAAACATATCATCGCTCAGCAGCTTAGCTTCAATACCGATTGTGGCCATAATCAAAGCAACTTCACCACGTGAAACCATAGCAGAACCAATTCCTAGTGAACTTCTCCAACCAAATCCAGACGCCTTAGCACCCACGGAAGCCCCGATAAGCTTTGTCAAAATAGCTAGAATACTTAACAAAATAATCAGCCCAATGTTTTCCATAATCCCATAGAATTCTGCTGTGATCCCAATCGAAGTAAAAAAGACAGGTACAAAAATGGAATAACTAATCGTTTCAACCTTTTCAAAAATTTCATGTTTAAAGTCAGTTACACTGATCGCGACACCAGCAATATAAGCACCAATAATGGCTGCTACCCCTGTATATTCCGCTAAATAAGCATACACAAAACATACAATCAATGCCGAAGAAATGACCGTTTCCGTGACCTTTAAAGAAGTAAACTTACGTAAGAACCAAGGAACGCCTTTCCAAGCAATAAGAATAGCTCCTGCAAAGAATAATACCTTCTTTAAAATAACCGTAGTTAAATCCACATCTCCACCGGCAAAACTCATTAAAAATGCTAATGCTATAATAACAACTACATCATCGATAACGGCTGCACCAAGGATCGTTGCTCCTTCAGGAGATTTTAATTGCCCCATTTCTTTAAGCGCTTGTACAGATATACTAACGCTTGTTGCAGAAAGTAATAAACCTAAAAACCAAGATTCCGTTACCGTTAAATTCAAAAGGATACCGGAAAAATACCCTAAAACAAGTGGAACGATAATCCCGCCAAAGCCTACATAGGTCGAAGATTTACCGGTACGCTTAAATTCTTTGATATCAGTCTCTAAGCCCGCAATAAACATTAACAGGATGACCCCAATTTCACTAAACTCAGCTAATGTTTCCGTCTCATTTACTAAACCTAATACGGAAGGTCCAAGCACGATACCAATCAAAAGCTTCCCAAGAACAGACGGCTGTCCTAACCTTACACTCAAGCTACCAGCTATTTTGGAAGCAATTAAAATAATGGCCAATTCTAAAATTAATTGCATTAATCATCCACCTTTCCAATTTATATTTTGCTGTTACTAAGCTATTATTCAAAAAAAGAGCCAGCCACTAAGGGACATAGTTATCCCTTGGTGACTGGCTCCTCCAAGTACAGCAAAATATATTATTAACTTTATAATATCATACTTTGATGTTTAAATGTTATACCAATTTTATCCTTTAGATCAACCTTTCAGATGCTCCACGAAATCAGTCAATTTCTCAAGTGAGGTCAGATTTTCATTACATTTTTGACTATCACTACAAATATAATTCCCGCGTTTAGTGAACGTCCCCTGCTCCTTCCCTTTTATTTCAGCAAGAAACATGCCTACTTCTCCTATACTATTGCAAAGTGAACAAATTCCTTTTTGATTGATTCCTGTAAAGGAACCATAGATCCCGCTCAACTTATTTTCATGACTTGATACAATAAATTTTTTACTAATACTGTTATCAAACCAACTCAAATAAACGATATCCCTTAAATCTAGCTTAACTAAGTGTGGAACCGATAATTTTTTGACCTTTGGGAATAATTTTCGTACAGCCTGTTCCGATACGTCAAAAGGAATGACATATTGCTTTAATTGAGCAAAATATTTTTCAGCCATTTCTTTATCATGAATCTCAATGACAGGCAGAATCACTTGTTTTTGTTCGTCGCTTATATTAAGAAACATTGATAAAATACTTTCTAACACCATAGACTCTAACGCCTTTATTACATCAGCATCCTTGGCGGTTGAATGTCCGTTCACTAATTTTCTTGTCTGCACCCTTATAAAATTGTACTGGTCCGTACGAATAAATGGTTTCATGTTCATCACTCCCAATAATCAAATGCGCCTTGGCTTACTTTATTAATGTAGAAGAAATTCTTACATTCTAAAATGTAAAAGATGATTTAGAATTGTTTTTTACATAAATAAAAGAGGCTGGGACATAACTAGCTTCAAATAAAGAAAAAAGAGAAATTGTGCGT
>JAENZK010000120.1 GCA_016841285.1 Guptibacillus hwajinpoensis
CCGAGATTACTAGAGGTACGGTTGAAACAGTTGCTGAAAATATTGTTGATGCTATTATTTCGCCCTTGTTTTTTGCGTTAATTGGTGGTGCGCCTTTGGCAATGGCATATCGAGCGACGAATACTTTAGATTCGATGATCGGTTATAAAAATGAAAAATACAAAGACCTTGGCTGGGCTTCCGCAAGGCTTGATGATATATTGAATTTTATCCCTGCTAGAATAACAGGATTATTGCTGATAGTGGCAAGTTTGTTGTTACGATTAGATACTAAGAAATCATTTGCGACTATTATGAGAGATGCGAAGCTTCATCCGAGCCCAAACAGCGGGATACCAGAATCGGCAGTTGCCGGTGCCCTTCAAATTCAACTTGGCGGAACAAACTATTATAAGGGAATTCCATCCCATCGGGCGGTTATGGGAGATTGGTATCGACCATTGCAGGCAGACGATATCCTAAAAACCGTTAAAATAATGAAAGCATCTGTCAATGTTTTTATTGGAATGATTCTTTTGGGAGTAGTGGTGGGTGTTCTACTATGAAGCTTGGAGTAGGAACATGCAACGGTACATTTGGAGAGCTGATCCAGGGGGTCTTTGGAGATTCTCCGTTTTTAGTTTCATTACCAATTGAATTGAAAAGCACAGCATTATTTATCCCAAACCCAAAATCAGGGAAAATATCAATCTTGTCCCAAAGCGCAAAATCAAAATCAGAACAGGCCTGTCAACTATTATTACAAAAGTATAATATTCTGGCTGGGGGTAAACTTTTAATAACCTCGGATCTTCTCGAAGGCAAGGGAATGGCAAGCTCTTCAGCTGACTTAATTGCAAGTCTTCGAGCTGTAGCACATACATATTCTTTGCCAATTAATGAAATTGTTCTTTCAGAAATCACCAGCTCCATCGAGCCTACTGATGGAATTATGTATCGGGAACTAGTGGCTTATGATTATATTAATGGGCGTTTAATAGATGTAATTGGACAGCTCCCAAAAATGATTTTGCTAGGAATTGATACTGGAGGAACCGTAGAAAGTACCCTCTTTAATCAAGTTCCTAAAAATTATAATTATGAAGAAAAACATTTATTATTACAGGCTCTACATTTATTAAAGGAAGGTGTACGGAATAAAGATCTTCCTAATATATTTGAAGCAGCAACTATGAGCGCAAAAATTAACGAAAAACGGTTAGCTAAACCTTTTTTCGAGGAAATACTTAAAATCACTGAGGAAAACAACGGTGGGGTTGTGATCGCGCATAGCGGGACGGTTATCGGGGTTTTGCTTTCTCCAGATAAACCTAAGCATGAACTCCGACTCATTATAAAAAAGATAGAAGAAACAACACATAAAAAAGTAAAAGTATATAGGGTTGGGAAGGATGGAGAGGAAAGTGAAAATAAAGAAGATTAGTCTAATTAGCTTATTTATCGCTTTATCAGTAGCAGGTGCATCGATTAAAATTCCGGCAATTGTATCAAGTGTAGCTTTAGATATGGTTCCTGCATTACTAGCAGGTGTTATTTTTGGTGGCGGGCCAGGAGCAATCATTGCCTTTCTTGGCCATCTTTTATCTGCTTTTATAGGCGGAATGCCATTAGGTCTATTTCATTTTTTGATCGCCTTCGAGATGAGCTTGCTCGTTTGGATGTTTGCTTTGGTTTATCGAAAAGGGCAGAGAATGGTCGCTAGTATTCTATTTATTGTAGGGAATGCGTTCGTTTCTCCCTTGCCGTTTTTATTTTTGATGGGTAGTGGATTTTATATTGGATTACTCCCATCTTTATTGATTGGATCTGTGCTTAATACAGTGTTAGCACTAATTTTAGCACCGCGTTTGGTTCCCTTCTTTTCTGGACATTTTCAGAAGGAAATGGTCAAATGAAAAGAGATATAACCGTTATTCCGGTGAATGAACTTGAGTCCCTAGTGGTGGCTAGTGATAATAGCGGTGGTATTGGCTTAAAGGATCGTGATATTGTCAAAACACCGTATGAAGTGGTTAGTTACTATTGTTTCCGGGTTGCAATAATGGAATGTATGGCAGCAGGTGGAATTCCGATCTCAGTGGTCATTCATAATTTTTGTGAGGAAAATTCTTGGAACACGATTGTTGCTGGAGTAGAGAGCGGGTTAACTGAGGTGGGATTGTCGGTACCAATCACTGGCAGTACAGAAAGTAATTTTCCCTTGATGCAATCAGCTCTTGGTACCGTTGTATTAGGGAAAAGGGATAGCCGTTTTCAGAAGAAGGAAGTTTCCTTTCCAGAAATGAAGCTAGGTGTTATTGGCTCGCCGTTAGTAGGAGATGAAGTGCTGAATAAGGAGGACGAAGTATTACCGCTTTCCTTGTTTCGAAAACTTTGTCAGGTAGAGGATATAGTTATTCTACCTGTCGGGTCAAAAGGAATATGGCACGAGTTAAAAGTTATGCTTGGAGATGCAAAGTTGTTGGAGACTAGTGATATAATTTGTGATGTCGATTTACACAAATCAGGCGGGCCATCCACCTGCATACTCGCAGCCTTCCCACCTGAACTTGAAACAACGATCCAAAACCAAGCCGCCCACATCTACCATCCTCTTAAAATTGTGTTCTGAGTCATGTGTAAGTTGAAAAATATAGTGTGTAATAGGAAGCAGGGGATCTCTGCTTCTTTTCTGTTCTCCCTATCCTTTTCGATCGCTTGCATTCGAGAAGGAATTCATTTAATATTATTAGAATTATCTTAATTGTATCTATTAATAGTGTGTCTTCTGTTATCTTAGAATTTGTTGATTATAGAAGAAAAGCGGAGGTTTATTATTTAGAATCAGAGCTACACTACGAAAAAGTTGGCTAATAGGATAGCCCCCTCGGAATGGTAACAAATAAGCGGAAGTTTTTCGGTTATTTGCAAAATGGAGCTCATTTCGGGCAAAATAAGTGGAGGTTTTCCGGTAATTCGAAGAAAAGTCGCCCATTTTTGCGGTTTATAATCAAATAGTCGGAATGTCTCCGTCTATTTCGGCTAATTTACATCAAATTATTTTTTTAAACGGAATTTCTCCGTCTATTTATTAGAACGAAATTTAAAAAAGGTAGCAAAAATCAACAATATCATAGAAAAGAGCCTTTAAAAAAGTCTTTCAGGAGGAGAAAAATGGAATCAAATCTAATTGCTATAGTGTCAATGGCGATTAATGTCATTGTACTTATATTATTAATAATTGTGTTGAACATGGTATCCAAGCAAAAATCTAATAAACTTCAAGCTTCCTTATCTTTGATCGAAAAAGCCCAGGAAAGATTAGAACGAACTGTACGTGAGGATATTGGTCAAATTAGACAGGAAATGGGGCAGTCAACGAAACAAACCCGTGAAGAAATAACAACACTATTAAACACACTTACTCAAAATGTCATGACGACGATAAATCAAATGGCGATTCAAAATAAAAATCAGCTTGATAGCTTTAATAAACAATTAACAGAACTTACAAATATGAATGAACAAAAACTCGAAGGTGTCCGCCATACCGTTGAACAAAAATTAACGTATTTACAAGAAGACAATAGTAAGAAGCTTGAGCAAATGCGCTTAACAGTAGATGAAAAATTACATGCCACGTTGGAACAACGGCTTGGTGATTCTTTTAAGCAAGTAAGCGAACGGTTAGAACAGGTACATAAAGGTTTAGGGGAAATGCAAACATTGGCTTCCGGAGTAGGGGATCTGAAAAAGGTATTATCGAATGTAAAAGCAAGGGGAATAATGGGTGAAATTCAATTAGGAAATTTACTAGAACAGATCCTATCACCAGAACAATACGAATCTAATGTCGCAATGAAAAAAGGATCGGCAGAAAGAGTTGAGTTTGCTGTAAAAATTCCTTCAAAGGATGAAATCGGAGGGGTGGTATATCTTCCGATTGATTCGAAGTTTCCATTAGAAGACTACAACCGATTACTGGATGCACAAGAATTAGGTGATGTCCAAGCAGCAGCTGATGCAGCTAAGCAGCTGGAAAACCGAATTAAGTTGGAAGCAAAAAGTATTCGCGATAAATATATTAATCCGCCAAACACAACTGACTTTGCCGTCTTGTTCCTTCCGTTTGAAGGGCTATTTGCCGAAGTACTACGCCGTCCGGGGCTTTGGGATTACTTGCAGAGAGATATGCGGATCATAATTGCAGGACCTACGACGTTAGCTGCCTTTTTAAATAGCTTGCAAATGGGATTTAGAACATTAGCCATTCAAAAACGATCAAGTGAAGTTTGGGGCTTACTAGGAGCTGTCAAAACGGAGTTTACTAAATTTGGAGACATCCTTGATAAAACGAAGAAAAAACTACAAGAAGCAAGCAATACAATCGATAGTGCAGCTACACGAAGCCGGGTAATCGAAAGAAAGCTAAAAAATGTTCAAGAATTACCACAACCAGAAACGTTTGAATTGTTAGGGGAATCGGAATTGGTTGGGATGGAGTAGGGTTCTTATTAAAAGTGAAAGCAAGGAACCGGTTGGTTCCTTGCTTTTTTCTGATGTATTATTCCAAACCTGCTTCCACCGGTTCTCTCACAATATCAATTTCAAATCCTAAATCAACTAGCATTTGATGGTCAGCTGTACTTTCAGCGCCTTGTGTAGTTAAATAATCTCCGACAAAAATAGAATTTGCTGCATAAAGTCCAAGAGGCTGCAAGCTTCGTAAATTTACTTCCCTACCACCAGAAATGCGAATTTCTTTATCTGGATTAATGAATCTAAACAATGATAATACTTTTAAACAATATCTAGGATTCAAATCCTTAGTTCCTTCTAATGGAGTTCCATCAATGGCATGGAGGAAGTTTACCGGAATTGAATCAGCACCAATCGCCTTTGCATTTCGGGCCATATTGATTACGTCATTTTTAGTTTCTCTCATTCCCACGATTACACCTGAGCATGGTGAAATCCCGGCTTCTTTGATCATATTGACCGTGTTAACTCGATCATCAAAAGTATGCGAAGTAGTAATGGATTCATGATGTTCTCTAGATGTGTTGAGGTTATGATTATATCTGTCAACACCAGCATCCTTCAGTCTTTTTGCCTGCTCAGGCTTTAAAATACCAAGGCACGCACAAACTTTTAGATTATAATTCTCTTTAATTTCTTTAACAGTTTCAACGACAGTATCGACCTCACGATCACTTGGCCCACGGCCACTCGCAACAATGCAGTATGTACCTACATTTAATTTATTAGCTTGGTCAGCACCCTTTAATAATGATTCCCTATCTAACATATAGTATTTTTCAATTGGAGCATCCGAAATAGAAGATTGAGAGCAATAGCCACAGTTTTCAGAACAGTTTCCTGACTTTGCATTCATGATCATATTCAATTTTACCTTTGTTCCAAAGTAATGCTTCCGAACTTGAAATGAGCCATGAAGCAACTGCAATAAATCCTCATCCGGGCATTCTAATACTGACAATGCCTCCTGATCAGTAAGTTCTTCCCCTTTAATAACTCGTTGTGCTAATTGAGTCCAATCCATGTAAAATCCTCCTCTTTTTTGTTTATGTTAACCAATTATAATACAAAGTTAACATTTGGTAAACTATAAAATTGGTAAACTTTACAATCTGATTTACATATGAGAAAATATTCACGATTTTAATGTTAACCAAAATCTTGAATAAGTTTACAAAAGGAGAGGGATCATGGTAAATTCAAAAACAAGAAACATTGTATTATGTGGATTATTTACAGCCTTAATGGCAGTTGGAGCAAATGTTTCACCGTTTCTAACAATCGGTGGAGTACCAATTACATTACAGCTTATGTTTGCCATTCTAGCTGGGGGGATCTTAGGAAGTCGATTAGGTGCATTTGCGATGCTTACCTATCTGCTTGTCGGATTAGTTGGAGCACCTGTTTTTGCACAGTTTAAGGGAGGACCTGCACAATTACTTAGTCCAACATTTGGATTTATAATCTCATTTATTTTTGTCGCTTATGTAACTGGAAAATTAATTGCAGACCAAAAATCAGTAACTAAAAAGAACTATATCGGAGCGGGTTTTCTAAGTGTTTTCTGTAATTACATTATTGGAACCAATATGATGTATTTAGCTTTCAAATTGTGGGCAGCTGCACCTGATGGGTTTAGTTATACAATGGCATGGGGATGGATGGTAGTCTATTTACCATTAGATATAGTCGTTACTACTGTATCACTAGTTGCCTTGCCCAAAGTACGCATGGCTTTAAAAAGAACTTATACACCTACAATTGATGTGTAGGAGATTCTAGGAAAAGAGAAGGGATTTTATGGCACAACATTTTTGGATAGTCGGAACGGATACAGATGTGGGGAAAACGCTGATAACGGCATACTTTATGCGATATTTTCAGATGAAGGGGAAAAATGTCATACCCTATAAGCCTGTTCAAACTGGAATTATAACAGAAAACAACAAGTCCTATTATGGAGATACAACACTTTATCAATCTTTGAGTGAAACTCATTTAATAGAAAGACATTTAAATAGTTATTCTTTTAAAGAGCCAGCATCCCCACATTACGCTGCGAAGCTGGAAGATTCAGAAATAAAAGGAGAAGTCATATTAGAACACATTAGCAAATTAAAATCCATGTATGACTGTGTGATTTGTGAAGGAGCAGGTGGATTATATGTTCCGTTAGATGAGCAACGAAACTATTATTTTTTTCATCTAATTCAGCAATCACAATTGCCAGTGGTTTTAGTTACTCGAACAAAAGTAGGAACAATCAACCACACATTACTTTCGCTTGAGGCTCTTAAAATTAGTGATATTCCAATTGTGGGAATTGTATTCAATGGGTATGAAGGAACTAATCTTGAAATGAATAATATAGCTGTAATTAAGAACTTCGCAAAGTTACCTGATCTTATCATCCCAAAGTTAAAGAATCTTTCTGGCTTAAAAGATATTCAGATAGAAAATGATGAATTTTTTGAAAGGTTGATGAGCCTATGATTTCTACGATTTCAAATCTACAAAAACGAGACTTACAGCATGTTTGGCATCCCTGTTCGCAGATGAAAGATTATGAAGATTTCCCACCCATTGTGATCAAAAGTGGGAAAGGTATTTACTTGTATGATGAAAATGGAAAGCAATATATGGATGCTGTTTCTTCTTGGTGGGTCAATTTATTTGGACATAGAAACGAACGAATTAGTACTGCCTTAGCGAATCAAGCTTTTCAATTAGAACATGCGATATTTGCTAACTTTACACATGAACCGGCCATTTTTCTTTCCGAAAAACTTGTAAAAATTACCCCGGTTGGATTAACGAAAGTATTCTTTGCTGATAACGGTTCATCCGCTATAGAGGTAGCCTTAAAAATGAGTTTTCAATATCATATGCAAAAAAATAAGCGGAAGAAAAAACGCTTCCTGGCTTTAACAGACGCTTATCATGGTGAAACCCTTGGAGCTCTTTCTGTTGGAGGTGTGGGTCTGTATAATGATGTTTTTCAACCGCTTTTATTAGATACGGTACGAGCACAAGGGCCAGATTGTTTCAGATGTCCCTTTAATGACAGGCCAGATCATTGTAGTGCACCATGTTTATCATTTATTGAGGAAAAATTAAAATTATATCACGAAGAAATAACTGCTATTATAATCGAACCTTTAATACAAGCAGCGGCTGGGATGAAGATGTATCCGCCTGTTTATTTAAAGAAATTAAAGGAGCTATGTTTGCAATACGATGTACATCTTATTGCGGATGAAATAGCGGTGGGGTTTGGCAGAACAGGGACGATGTTTGCCTGTGAACAGGCTGGCATCACCCCTGACTTCATGTGTTTATCAAAAGGATTAACAGGGGGATATCTACCATTATCCGTTGTATTAACCACGGATGATGTATATCAGGCCTTCTATGATGACTATAATACTATGAAAGCATTTTTGCATTCACATAGTTACACAGGTAACCCGCTAGCTTGTCGAGTGGCGCTTGAGGTACTACAAATTTTTGAAGATGAGGCTTACATCGAACAGATCCAAGAGAAAAGTGCTTATATGAATAAGTTAGCTTCTGAAGTATTCAATCACCAAGCATATGTAGGTGAATACAGACAAACGGGAATGGTTGGTGCAATTGAATTAGTGAAAGACAAAGTGACAAAAGAACCTTTTCTAAGCGAAGAGAGAATCGGCTATAAAATTTATCAAATTGCATTAGAAAAAGGACTACTTTTAAGGCCATTAGGCAACATCCTTTATTTTATGCCGCCGTATGTGACAACAAAAGATGAAATAAAAATAATGATTGAAAAAACAAATCAGGCCATCCAGGATTTTTTCGTTACATACCAAAGATAAAAGTTTTAATAATAATCTAAAGGATCAGTCTATAATTTTCCGGCAACATGAAAAGTCCATCCTAATAAAAAGTAGCTTCTTAAATTATCAGTGAATAATTCCGGAATTCGGTTTAATATTTCAGTAATATTGAAATGCAAAAAAGAGCAGAATCCTATCTGCTCTTATCAACCTCCTAACCTAGCAAGGGGGATTATACTTATCGATTTCAATGGACTTCACTAGCTTCTTCTGTAAACTTTTTGAATTCTGATCTACCTTCTTCTAACAGCTGTTCGGTCATTTCTAGCCACTCACTAACATTTGCCGTTTTACCAAAGCCAGCTGCCAAAAACATTGGCTCACCGGAATGAAACCGTTCATAGTGTTGGACACGTTGTGCATTTGAGTCACCTATAAAATCCCATGCTAATTTTGCTATTTGAACTCTTGAAATTCCGTCCATTGCGGCTCCGGCAAAATAATGATCAAATATTTCGCCTGCTTCCCCTAGAAAATCATCAATAGTTGGGGTAAGCATTAAACCTGCTGCTCCTATTGAGCGAATTAAATCGGCGATTTGGGTATCAAACTTTGGAAAAAGGATTGAATAAGAAGACAAGTATTCCTGATTTGGCTTCCAATGACTATCCTCGACCTTTATCGCCGTTTGTTCAGCGGCAAAAAGCAATGACTCTGTTGCCTTCATCATAGCAATGATGTTGCCGATCTTTTCTCCAACTTGCGGGTAAATATCTGTTTTGACCGAATCCGTTATTTTTTTCGCAATCGCAACTGCTAATCCTGCTTTTACAACAGCTCGAACGGCTGATTGATGCTGACAATGCGATGTGATTTCGGTTGCTTCTCTCGATGTATTTGCTAATTCAAGATTCTTATAGAAAAACACACGATTCCATGGTACAAATACATCTTCACATACAACCATTGCATCAATTTCCTCAAATCGGCTACTAAGTGGATGGTCGAATAAGTTTCGTTTATCATTCGGAACTAGAGTTTCTCGGCAAAGAAGTTTCAGACCTGGGGATGAAACTGGTACTGCAAAGGCAACACAATATTTTTCATCACCATTCGTAAATTGACGGCCGTTTGGAAAAATGAGTAGTTCATCAGTAAATGGAGCATTTGTTGAAAGTTGTTTTGCCCCCCGAATTATTACCCCTTCACTTGTTTCTTCCTTAATTCCAAGATGTAAAAATTCCTCCTTTTGTTGATGTGATGGTTTTGAACGATCAGTTTGTGGAGTACCTAGAGCATGGGTTAAGAAAAGGTCATTTTCTCGAACATACTCATAATACTTTTGGACATTTGTCTCATACGTTTTGCCTGCTCTCCCGAACCATTTTTTACTAGCGGACAAACCAGCTGCAAACGCGTTCATAAATTCTGGTGAACGCCCCATCGCTCCATAATTTTCTTTGGCAAAAATCTTATAGGCTTCTCTTTTTTTAACAATATCCTCTTTTCTTTGTGGAAGGAGATAGCAGATGTCACATAAATTACCAGTAGTAGGCGACAGATATGTAAGCTGCCTTTGTAAAGATGGATCATGTTTCAAATCATATAATCTTGCAATCGCCTCAATTGGACGACGAAAGGCAGGATAGGTAGTAACATCTTCTACTCTGACACCATTAACAAAAACCTGTCTACTATCACGTAAACCATCAATATACTGTTTTCCTGTACGAATTGCCATTTTTAACAAACCTCCATAAATGAAATTTTTCTTCTTTAGTCAAATTGTATGGAAAATTATTGATTCGTTCAATCTTAATAATCTATAGTATTAATAGATAGTATCTATTAATGGAGGAGTGGATAAAATGGAAATTCACCAATTGGAGTATGTTTTAGCTGTTGAAAAATATCGCCATTTTTCATTGGCAGCTGAAGAAATCAATATTTCACAGCCTACCTTATCACATCAAATTAAAAAGCTTGAAGCTGAATTAGGTGTAGAACTTTTTGTACGAACAACTAGGTCTGTTTTATTAACACCTGCTGGTGAGGAATTTATTACATTTGCTAAAAGGATTTTAGCAGATATTGAAAATGCAAAAAATGCAATGCACGAATATGGTGCGCTAAAAGTCGGTAATATCAAAATAGGTGCTGTCCCAAATATTAATTATTTAGGAATTACCTCATTAATTGCCCAATTTAAAAAAAGCTATCCAGGAATTAACATCAATCTTATTGAGGACAATTCAGAAGCTCTTTTAAAGCTAATGAACACACATGAAGTAGATTTAGCTTTTGTCAATTCACCTGCCTTGCAGCAGGATAGCTATGATTATTATCCTTTGGTGGAGGATGAATTTGTTTTACTTGTTTCCCGTGAAAATAGGATCGCCAAGAAGAATCAATTAAAATTAATTGACCTATCAAATGAAAAATTCATTCTTTTTAAAATGGGTACAGTTCTGCGAAATCAATTTTCCCAACTATGCGAAAATACTGGTTTTAAACCGGATGTTATTTTTGAAAGCAGTCATATGGAAACGATGAAGGGTTTAGTTGAAGAAGATGTGGGGATCTTATTGTCTTCTAAACGTGCAGCATTAGCTATGGTTAGTTCAAAAACAGTTGTAATTAATTTGACACCTACGATTGAACGGATTACTGGCCTAGTTGTTTCTAAGCATAGCAATCTATTAGTGAAGAAAGAATTTCGGGATTTTATTTTATCAAAAAAGAGCTTTATTGAAAACTCCGGTAAATGATTGGTAAAACAGATGTCGAAGTGCCAAGCACTTCGACATAATGTTAATTCATTATAAATTATCTAATCGCTTCCTTTTTCATTTTTCTCCATAAAGTTGTTCGACTAATCCCTAATAATTCTGCGGCCTTTTCTTTATTGCCATCTGCTTGAATAAGGGCTTGTTCAATTAAATCTGCTTCGTTGATTAATAAATTTCTTTTTTGACCTTCTTGATTTATTAGTCCTGGGCTGCCCGAATAAGTTGGAGTAATGGCCATCTTTAATATTTCTTGAATGGAGTCACTTGTAAGGTCCTCTCCCTGACAAAGAACTAAGAATCTTTCGGCAACATTTTCTAACTCCCGAACATTCCCAGGCCAATGGTATGAGGTCAATAATTCCAATTTTATCCCTTCGAAACGTGTTGGCAGATGATTTTTATTTTTAATGAAATGATGAAATAATTTTGTTACATCCTCTTTCCTCTCTCTAAGAGGTGGAAGGTAGAGCTGGAGTACGCTAATTCGGAAGAATAAATCTTCCCGAAAAGTTCCTTCCTTTACACAGTCCAATAAATTTTTATTAGAAGCTGCAATGATACGAACATTGATTGGAATCACTTGATCCCCACCAATTCTGACAATTTCTTTCTCTTGAATGACACGAAGTAATCGTGATTGGAGATGAATAGGCAATTCACTTATTTCATCTAAAAAGATAGTACCTTGATGGGCAAGTTCAAATAATCCAACTTTTCCACCTTTTTTTGCACCTGTAAACGACCCTTCATCATAACCAAATAACTCACTATCAATAAGAGATTCGGGAAGAGCAGCGCAGTTGACCGCCACAAATGGCTGCATGTTTCTAGAACTTGCATTATGTATACTTTGTGCAAATAATTCCTTGCCAGTTCCTGATTCTCCATGAATTAAGATTGAGGCATTTGCAGCGCTAAATTTTCTTGCTTGCTTAATTGTTTCTTTAATAGCTTTACTAGTGCCAATGATGTCTTCAAATGAGTAATTGGCAACCATCGGTTTTTTTGTAATGTTTTTACGAATTTTTTGTTCTTTTTCCTGTAATTTTACGACATCATCCACGGATATTAAATGTCCCATTTTTTCACCATTTAAAATAACAGGCATAATATCAGCCATAAATTTCTGATCGTTATGCTCAAAAATATGGTTATACAGTGGTTCATTCCAATCAGTGCCATTCGTTTTAGAGCAGAGATTCGGAATAACTTCCTCAAGGGTTTTTTCATGAACATTTTTAAGGTTAATTCCAATAAGACGTTCAGTTACATGATTGATAGTTTGAATTTTTCCTGATAAGTCAGTTGAAATGATACCACTACGGTTCAAATTGACCATTGTTT
>JAENZK010000121.1 GCA_016841285.1 Guptibacillus hwajinpoensis
CATGTATGACCCTGTGCTTCCATGTATCACAAAAAAAATCAATCTATTTATTTATGCAAGATTAATTAGCAAATAATGTAACAAGTATGTATTATTTGAGAATGGAGTCAATTCAAGGTAAGATAAAATTTGATAAAAAGAAACAGAAAGGTGAATTTTTGATGAAAAAAATAATAATCTTTGGAACTATTTTACTGGCCATCTTCCTATTACTTGGGGTTATAACTAATATGTCAAATAAACAACAAGCAGAAGGAAATCCATATAAAAAGGACATGCTCCACCCTGATACGGTTAAACAATTAGAGGACCCTAATTATCAAAACCTGATCTTACCTGATGAATTAACCAAAAAGCTTAAAAACAAAGAATCAGCATTTATTTACTTTTACAGCCCAACATGCTCTCATTGTAAAGTAACCACACCTGTAGTTGTCCCTATGGCTGAAGAATTAGGAATTAATCTCGAACTATATAATCTTCTTGAATTTCAGGATGGATGGGATACATATGAAATAGAGGGAACACCGACGATTGTCCATTTTGAAAATGGTGAGGAAGTATCTCGAATAGAAGGCGGAGTTGAGCCCGAACAATTTAAACAATGGTTTAATGAAAATAAATAATGAAATTTTTATTTGCATATTCTAAAAAATTCTGAACAACCTAGTAACGAATTGTGATAGGGAGTGAAAGAAGATGACAAACAAAAACGATAATCGTAAGCGAAAAAGCAAAATGACTTATGAGAAAGAAATGTCAAAAGGGCGCAATTCTTCGATTGAAAATGATCCGACACCTGAAAACAACCCTTTTTACGGGGAATCGTCTCACAAAAACTCGTAAAACAATAGGGATACCGTTCACACACGGTATCCCCTATTTTTGTCATTTAATCGTTTAATTGGCTGGACATTGGTTCCCTTTTCCTCAAATTTCATACAAGCATGCCCTGACACCTGTAGTACATAATCTGAAGGTATTTGTTTCGATTTGAAGCCGTAGGTCCTACACCCTCTTGGAAACCTTACATCCCACGTTGTATAAAAATATTTACATTTAAAGCAATTTATTTTTTGTTGTATCATTTATTACTTGCACCACCCTACTTCCCTATCCTACTTTATTTTTTAAAAAAAATCTATTACTCTTAAAAATTCATAATTTAAAGCTTGGAAACATAAGATGGACAAGAACAAAGTAAATAATAGAAAGTGGAATCATTTATGAACAAACACATCATTACTTATTTGCTTTTATTAATGGGAGCTGTTTTTCAAGGCGTTGGCATGTCATTATTCCTGTTTCCCCATGACATACCTTCAGGGGGGGCAGCGGGACTTGCGATATTATTAAATTATTTTTTAAAAATGCCTCTTGGAATGGGGTTATGGATTGTCAATTTTATTTTTTTAACCGTTGCTTTGAAATACTTTGGTTATTCGTGGACGATGCGGACGATGTTTGCCGTAACAGTTACATCGATTACAGTTAGTCTTCTTACAAGTTTTGTCTCACTTTCCCATATTAACATCATTGTTGATTTAGTAATGGGAAGTAGTATATTTGGAATTGGTGTCGGACTATTAATCCGAAACGGGGCATCAAGCGGCGGGATGGTCATACCCGCTCTCATGATCGCTCACTCCTACCGTATTCGCCCTGGACGCGTTATGTTTTTTATTAATATTTCCATCTTTTTATTAACATCAATAGTGATTAATTGGAAAATTGTTATATTTGCTGTAATGTGTCAATGGGTTTCAACAAAAATAATTGATTTTGTAAATGAGGTTGAGTTACCTACTTTTTCGTCCCCTTCTATTGGCTGGCGAAAAAAATAATTCCTACTTAATCAAGTAGGAATTTATCGGATTCTTTTTCTCGTTTGTGGGATAACTCACTCCCGCTAAAGTGGTCTCCTTTTCTTCATTTTGGGTTGACTTTAGCAAGCTCATCGTGCCAATTGTAGCTAAAAAGACACACAGAATAGCAACTAATGTGTAGAAATCCCATTCGAAAAATAATTTGATCATTCCATAAGAAATAACTAGAGAAAATATTGGAGATACTAACCAAACCTTTAGCATTCGCTTGATAATGTCCTTTTGCCATAATTTCATTCCATGTTCAGCCACACCTATCCCAAAGATTCCAGCTGTCGTAATTTGAGTGATTGGAACCGGCATGCCTAGTAATGAGCATATGATAACCAAAAAGGCACCCAGCCCGGAAACGGTGCTCCCTTGGATTAAAGAAAGATTGGTAATTCTCTTCCCATTTGTTTCTATAACCCTTCCTCCTAAAAATAAGGCTCCTAAAGCGATGAAAATTCCACCTAATAACGTACCGGTTGTAATGGAAATGAGCCCTGCACCAACTAAAGGTCCAACGGCATTGGATACATTATTCATTCCAGCTGAGAAAGCTTCCATAAATCCGGTGAAAATCAATAGAATCTTCAATCCTTTCCCCCACCTGGCAAGCTGGAATTCATTTATTTTTTTCCATTTAGATAAAAAAAATCCTGCAATGAAGGTTAATCCAAAGGCAATGAAAGGAATGAGTAGCCAAAAAGAAACAACGATAAACAATTTATGGATGTGTACGGATTGAAAGGCAATACCCACACCCACTATTGAACCAACCGTTACTTCACTTGTCGATAATGGGATCCCCATTAAATTGGCAATAAAAAGTGTAAAGGTTGCTGCTAATAAGATTATTAGCGCAATTTGAGCGGAGATGATGGAGGAAGGAATGATTCCAGATCCTAT
The DNA here is from genome assembly GCA_016841285.1 of Guptibacillus hwajinpoensis. GTDB lineage: Bacteria > Bacillota > Bacilli > Bacillales > Bacillaceae_J > Schinkia. Next base: position 2,778 of record JAENZK010000121.1, read on the forward strand.
CGTTTTTACAACTTCTCCACCACCTATTGCCGCACCGGAAAATACACCAACAGCACAAATGATAAGTGCAAGCCGTTTGTTAGGAACCGCTCCGGAACCATAAGCAACTCCCATCGAGGCGGCGGCACCACTTGCCCCCATATTCATTGCAAAAAATAAGGCAACCAACATTGAAAATACTATATAGACCATTTTGTGTTCACATCGCTTAATCCATGTGGAGGCCACATTCAGTTTTTTGGTGATTCAACCAACGCCCTGCTCTTGAATCGTCTTCCCCAATTACAGGATTTGTACATACCTCACAACCAATGCTTGGATATCCTTTGTCGTGAAGTTCATGATAAGGCAAATCATGTAACTTAATATACATCCAAATTTCATCCCATTGCCAATGGATAAGTGGGCATACTTTGATCATTTTAAATTTATGGTCCAGGTTGAGATAGTCTATGGTAGCCCTTGTTTCAGATTGACTTCTGCGTAATCCAGAAATCCAGGCCTTATATCTTTTTAGCTCCTTTTTCAATGGTTCAATTTTTCTAATTTGACAGCATTGATTTGGATTTCTCTCCCATAATTTCTCTCCATATTGTTTAGCCTGATCTTCTAATGACAAGCAGGTATGGATAGAGTTAATTTGAAAATCAGGATATTTTTCTTTGACTTCATTAAGTATTTCATAAGTTTCTTTAAAATGAAGATCTGTGTCGATAAACGTGATGTGCGCATTTGGTCTAATTTTACTAATTAAATGAAGAAGTACACTGCTTTCTGCACCAAAACTGCATGCATACACGATATCTTCCTCGTACTCTTGATAAGCCCATTTAAGGCATTCTAATGATTCCTTAAAAGTAATGGATTTTAGTGACTCTTCCGAACACGAGTCATATGTCAGCAAGATAACCTCCCCCTTATCCCAATTGAAGCAATTGTTGATTAATTGTCAGATAAATCAATTCATTATTATGAACGCTAACCTGATTCATTTCTTGTATGGAACCAACTCGATATAATGATATCAACGCGCGAATCCAGGCACCGTGCCCGAATACCAAAATACGAGCATAATTATTATATTTGTTAAGAAATAGAATGATTCTTTTTTCAAAATCGCTTAATCGTTCCCCTAATGTAAGTGACTTCGGGTCTAAACTCCATTCTTTTACGGCTAATAGGTGCTTTTTCTCAAACCCTTCGTATTGTCCAAAATTCAGTTCATTAAGTAAAGGTTCAATAATAGGTTTTTGATAACCATAATAGGAAGCGGTCTGTTGTGTTCTTATTAACCCACTAGCGACTACAATCTCTGGGTGAAAGGAGCTAATCATTTTTTTATTTTCTTCTAGTTTTGTTAGGTCTTCATCATAAACTGGAAGTAGTGGTATATCCTGTGAACCCTGCAGTAATCCCGATTTATTCCATTCCGTTGGTAAATGTCTTATTAATAATAGCTCCATAACCACTCCACCTTTTTGCTTATACTAACGGCGACGGGCGGGCTCTGAATTCGACTCCATCTCCATGAAAAACGTTTCACTACGTAATCCCACTCGTTCTGCTTCTAATAAAAGCGCATCTTGAATTTTAACATTTCCTAAATTGACATTGGAACCAAAGGCATTAATGAAGAACATTTGCTGCTTACTAGTTGGTGCTTCAAAAATCACCTTATTTATATCCACCTGCCTAGTTAGCTCTTTTATAATGGCTTTTTTTACTTCTCCATTTGGGTTGTATATTCCGGCTGTACCCGAATCACGACCCTCGGTAATCACATACTTACATCCAGCTTCAAGTAATGAATTCATTTCTAATACCCAATTTCTAGCAGACAATTCTTGAGTTTGGTCTTTCGAGCCAACCTCTCCTAAAACAGAAAAATCGGATTTCAATTCATTGACAAGATCCAATCTAGTTTCAAGAGGGATATCCAATGTTCCATTCGAAACTTCAATCCATTCTACCTCATGGGTTTGTAAAAACTTTTTATATTCGTTTAATTTTCCTTGATAGTAACATTTTTCAAATAATGTTCCCCCACAATATACCTTAATTCCATATTGTTTATATAATTTGATTTTTTCATTGAGATTTGGGGTAACATAGGCAGAACCAACACCTAATTTTGCAACATCAATATAAGTATGATAATCATCTAAAATACATCGTAATTGCCCGACCGGGATCCCAAAATCGGCAATAGATGTCAATCCAAATGTTCTATTTCCAATAGTTCTCTTTGGCATATCAAGAAAGTTCATTAGGATATACGCCTCCTTTTTCTTTCTGTTTATGCTATTCAACATTTACCCAAAGGGTGCTATCGTGATTAAGACTCATGAGATGTTTATTTGTATAGTAATCGTTACTTTTTCTAACAATAGTAAAGTCATGAGAATTTGTATTAAAGGAGTTGTACAGTCACTTGTCCGAACAAAACAATTCATTTATGACTATTTTGGCAATTGGATCAATTCCGCTCATATTAGTGCTTGGGAACTCCATGCTTATCCCTGTTTTACCTAAAATGAAATCTGAATTAGATATTTCACAATTCCAAGTAAGTTTAATCATTACTGTGTTTTCGGTTGGTGCGGCTATATCTATTCCTGTCTTAGGTTATTTATCTGACCGCTTTACAAGAAAGGCCGTTATTATACCAGCCTTGATTGCTTATGGGACAGGTGGTTTATTAGCTGGTGCTGCGGCTGCATGGTTTAAAGATCCTTTTATGTGGATTATGGCAGGACGTGTTCTCCAAGGTATTGGTGCAGCCGGAACGGCCCCACTCGCCATGGCTTTAACTGGAGATCTATTTAAAGGTGGGCAACAAAGTCGTGTCCTAGGCCTTGTAGAGGCATCAAACGGTTTTGGTAAGGTTGTCTCTCCAATTATCGGTTCCCTTTTGGCATTATTATTTTGGTATGCAGCGTTTTTTGCATTTCCAGTCTTTTGTTTACTATCGATTTTGCTAACCATATTTTTTGTACATGAAAAAAAGAAAAAGAAAGAGCCGCCACCTGTTGGAACATATGTTAGAGGGCTGTTTTCAGTTTTTAAACAAGAAGGCAGATGGTTATTTACTGCTTATTTAGCAGGAGCTACCTGTTTATTTACTTTGTTTGGAATTTTATTTTATATCTCGGATGTATTAGAGAAAACGTATCATACAGACGGAGTATTAAAAGGTGGGATTTTAGCGGTACCTCTCCTTTTTATGACGATTACATCTTATATTACTGGAAGTAAAATTGGCAAAAATATGCCGTTAATGAAAAAATTGATTGTAATTGGCTTTCTCTTAATGACTGTTTCTTTTGCAACATTAGTATTTTTTGAAAAATTAATACCCTTTATTGCTATATTAGTGCTTTCGAGTATTGGAACAGGATTAGTTCTTCCATGTATAAACAGCTTCATTACTGGGTCCGTAGAGACTTCACGAAGAGGATTTGTAACCTCATTATACGGCTCTGTCAGATTTTTGGGCGTTGCTATTGGCCCTCCTATTTATGGTTGGTTGATGGAATGGTCAAGATCAGGGATGTTTCTTTCAACAGCAAGCTTAACACTGCTTGTTGGGCTTTTATGTATGGTGATGATTCATGTTAAAAATGAAAATCCTAAAGAGAAAATGGGTGGTTCCTTATTTAAACCACTTGAGTTAAAAACTGAATAATTACAAATTGAGGTTTTAAAGGGGTGCGCCGAACATGCAAATATATTTATCACCTGAAATGATAAAAAACGATTACCAATTATTAAATATCGTTGATCAAAATAATAAGCCAGTCGGGTTCCTAACGTTCTTATTTGATGAGAAAAAGTTATATGTCTTTGGACAAGCGGAGAATGGCATTAAAGAAGATTTTAAAGACTTAGTAAAACCTTATATACAGGGAATGAAAAAAACACTGTCTGAGGAAATTAATATTTTTAGTTATTTGACGGTTGGCGGTGAAAAAATAGATTTCAATCAAGATAATGAAGAAAAATAGGAAGAGGTACCAATATTTAGTACCTCTTTTTTTATTTTTACGTTATAATATTTCAAGAGGGGTCATTTTCATCCAATGATAGTGTCGTGACCCTGGTTGTGTCCCCTTTCTTAAGATCTTCTGGGGATGCCTTTATTTCTAATCCTTGTTCATCATCGATTCCTGGTGCAACAGTTGCTTCTAAACTCATATGTGAATCGTTTCTTTTCATCTTCCATACCTCCATTACTAATAGTACATAACTCTTAAATATTTCTCGGGAAAGCGCAGGAATTGACAACCCAAGCTAATATTAGCGAAGTTTGTAATTCGTATAATAATCAACTCGAAAGTTTTGCTAGATTTTGCAGAAATTTGTCAATTATTTTATTAAATTCGTGATAGTGTCTCGTTGGTATTTGGTGGTTGGATTGATCAATAAAGATTGTATCTGTATTTATCATATTAGATTCGAATAGTTTGTAATGCTTATGAATATAGTCAACTTTTCCACCATAAACAAGCAATAACGGCTTTGTTAATAGTGGCAATCTGTCGGTACAATTGTAGGTAAAACCTGCTCTGTACATTTCATAAAGGGACGATGGATTCACCTTCAGAATATACTCATATATTTCCTGCTGGAATTCCCTCTCATTTGTATGACTTACAGCCAGCACCTTGGCAAGTAACTTAATTCCCTTCCAACGAGCTGTAAGCATCCCTAGACGGAATAGCCCGGCAAGAAGAAAACTATCAACTTTAGGGAATCCACCCGAAAATAGTAAAGCTTTGATCCGATCCGGATATGTTAATGCAAATTCAAGGCCAATCGAAGCAGCATTGGAATAGCAGCAAAGAACAGCTTTATCAATCTGTAGTTCATCTAGTAATTTTTTTAAATCGGCTGCTAATAACGGAATGGTTATTTTTTCATTAGAGGGACCGCTAAGGCCGTTCCCCCTAATGTCATACGTGATCATTTTATATTTTTCAGCTAATGTTTTTTGTTTTTTAAAAGTAACTAAACCCATTGCAGGAGGATGAATAAAAACTATAGGGTCTCCATCCCCATTGATTTCATAATACATATCAAGGGCTTGGTCAATTTTTAAATACGGCAGAAAAATCCCTCACTTTCGAAAAAAAGAGGCTAAGTAGTCTGCCCCTAAAACTCACCCTTCATAGCCTTTTCTCGGGATTTTGATATTTTGGCCTTTTACATTATCTATTTCCGCTTCAAGCGTACCCTCTGTATACGTATCACTCACTTGTTCATGGGTAGTTGCTAAACCTGAATTAAGCTCATTTTTACTAGTATAATCTTCTGGTTGAAAGTTTTTAATCGTCAACCTTCTTACCTCCTTTTCGTCGAATAACAATAGTTTATGTATTTGCTTATATTGAATTCATAATAGGAGGATAAAAAAATAGGAAGGCATGACCTGTAGTAAAACAGGGGGAAAACGGGGAAAATTCGATATAGGCTAATGATTATTCATCATCAATTTCTTCAATAATACCAATAGTTAATAAATAATCAAAAGCTATATCAGCGATGATTAATGTCTCTTCTTCTGATGGAACAAAACCGGATTGAATTAATCTTTCATAGAAAAATTTTGCAATATCATCTGAGTCAATTACGATATTTTTCATAAATATCCCCCCAAAATAAAAAGAGTTTTATTCATATATATATATGAAGGTTTTTTTGCATAGATGAATACATTTTTTAAAAATAAGAAAAATGTTTAGACTATTTTTATTTAGGGTATATACAAAATGGCCATGAAATCCGGTGAAATTAAAGTGTTGACAACCTGCTTCTCCTAGATTATAATAATTATAAATTAATAATTAATTTAATCTAAATGGTTTTAATATAATTTTTTTAAAAAGGAGTAATTCATATGGCTGAAATAATTATTTATAGCAGTACCGGATGTCCTTATTGTGAGAAAATGAAAAAGGAATTTAAGGAATGGGGTTATGAATACGAGGAACGTAATGTTACTGAAAACCCTGCCTATTTTGAAGATCTTCATAAAGAAGGTATGTTCTCTACTCCTGTTGTCTATATTAACGGTGAAGCATTTATCGGATACCGACCTAAGAAAATGAAAAAAGCTCTTGGAATAACGGATGAGATGATCGCTGCCAATAATACAAATGATGCTAGTGAAGAACAATCCTCTGAAGACTTCTTCCAAGAACCATCGAAAGAAATTTTGGATGAAGTATATGATTTCGTTACAATCGGTGCCGGACCTGCCGGAGCTTCTGCGGCTGTTTACGCGTCCCGCGCCCGCTTAAAAACATTAATCATTGATAAAGCACCTGCTTCAGGAACGCTTGCCATAACACATAAAATCGCAAACTATCCAGGGGTTCCTGAAGAGCTTACTGGTCAAGAACTTCTAAGAAAAATGCATGTACAAGCCCATAATTTCGGAACAACCTTTGTTCGTTCGAATGTGCTTAGTGTGGACTTTTCTAATGAAGATATTAAATCGCTTGAACTTCCTGAGGGTACAATTAAAGCGAAAAGTGTCTTTATTGCAGTTGGTGCAAAAGCACCAGGCAGTAAAATTAAAGGTGAAGAAGAATATACTGGCCGTGGTGTCAGCTATTGTTCAACCTGTGATGCTGCCTTCTTTAAGGACCGCATCGTTGGTGTCGTTGGCGATACAGAAGAAGCTGTTCACGAAACACAGGCTTTAGCAAAATTCGCTAAAGAAGTGATGTTGTTTGTGCCAACCAATAAGCTAAAAGGTGAAGCAAATACGGAGGAACTTGAAAAGCTTGATAATGTAAAAATTCATTGGAATCACCGCTTAAAAGAAATCATCGGTGATAAAAAGGTTGAAAAGCTTATCATCCGCGATGCTGACAAAAATGAAGGAGAATGGCCAGTTGATGGTGTCTTCTTATACCTTGCAGGACTTAAACCAGGCACAGATTTCCTAAAAGATGCAGTTAAACGCGATGATGAAGGCTATGTTGTAGTTGACGAAGCATTACGCACAAGTGTTGACGGTGTATTTGCCGGTGGTGATGCTCGCAGAACTCTTATTAAGCAAGCTGTCATCTCGGCTGCAGATGGATGTATCGCGGCCCTTGGCGCCGATCAACATGTAAATAAACGTAAAACAATGAAAGCACAATATAGCTAATAACTGATAATTTGCCTGTTTTCATTGAATGGATTACAATTACTTGGTGGTAATTACCAAAGGGGGTCTTCCCCTTCTGGTTAATTATAAATAAATTTATTACATAAATGTAAAAGGAGGAATTACTGTGCCAAAAGGAGCAACTGAAACAAAAACGCTCAAAGTTGGAGAAAAAGCTCCAGACTTCACACTTAAAGCACACGGCGACCGAGAAGTCACTCTTTCTGACTATCTTGGCAAAAAGAATGTATTTATTGCATTCTATCCTTTAGATTGGACACCTGTCTGAGGCGCGCAAATGCCTTCATACGAGGATGCTCTCGATGATTTTGAAGGCTTAAATACCCAAGTTTTGGGTATTAGCGTTGATAGTGTACCAAGCCATGAAGCATGGCAAAAATCTGTAGGTGGCATCAGCTACCCACTACTTTCTGACTTCTACCCACAAGGTAAAGTAACAGACATTTACGGAGTGCGTAATGAAGGCGGAATGAGTGAGCGTGCATTGTTTGTCATTGATAAAGAAGGTATTATCCAATTTATTGATGTTCATCCAATCGGCGAACTTCCTGATAACGAAGAAATCTTCGAAGTTCTAAGAAAACTTGAAAATCAATAATCGTTATAAAAAAACCTCAATACCTTGGACAAGCTCCAAGGATTGAGGTTTTTATTTTTTTCCATCGAACATCTCCACTATTAAAATCATTATCGTCCCTAAAACAAGCCCATTACTGAGAATGGAAGCTACTAATGGTGGCAATGAAGAATAAGCCTCAGTTGGTATAAACATTACACCTAACCCGACAAAAAGTGGCACAACGACTTTGCTGATTGTTTTCTCCACAGTATCACTTGAAAATAATTCTTTAATGCCGATAGACAGTAGTCCTGAAAAGGCAGGAAATATGGCCGCATACCCTACTGCAGTTGGTATAGTTGCTATGACAGCAATGAATGGTGAAAAGAAGGTTAAAACGATAATCACAAGCGAAGCAATAATGAAAGGCGTTCTGCTAATAATCTTACTTGTCGCCATAAAGCCGGCAGTCCCTGAAATGGGTACAGAACCTACAGCAGCAAATAATCCGCTTAAGAGTTGACTGATTCCCATAATTGCTCCTGTTTTTTTCCCAGACATCTCCGGAATCTTTTCCCCTTCCCTTTTTAAAACACTTTGAACAACTTTGACCGTTGCCAACATATTTGTAATTAAAAGCAATGTAATAAAAAATACAGTAGGCACAATCCCCCAATCTACTTTTGGAGAACCAAATGCAAAAAATTGGGGCAGTTTAAAGAAGCTTTTCGCTTCATGAAATGGTGTAGAAAGACTAAAAACAGAAAATAAAATATAGCCAACCACAATACTAATCACAATCCCAAACTGTCTTAAAATATTATGACGTGCCGTTAAAAACGAGATCAAAACAATAATAAAGGATAAAAAGGCAACTTTATATGAGATTTTTCCCGTTAAATCTACACCTAAAAGCCCATTTAAAAAAGAACCACTTAGTTGAGCAACTAATAAAATCATATAAGTCCCCGTGACCGCCGGAGTAAAGTATTTTGCAATTTTTTCAATCAGCCCAAAGAGTCCTAAAAGTATAGCGATGCCACCGCTAATAAGTAATGCAAATTCCAGCGTACGCAACGTGTTTTCTAACGAACCATAAATAACGATTCCTAAATTTGCGTATAAGGCAAAAATCCCCCACCACAAACCAGCCGGCCCTTCTAATACTGGCAAATGATGTCCAAACCAAACTTGTAGTAAACCTGTTACCGCTAAAACAAAGAAGGTTCTCGCGATAAAATCAACTGTTTGATCTACATTTAAATTATAAATACCCGCAACCGCAAGTGGTGTAACGATGCTCCCAGAAATCATGAAAAGTAACCATTGGAGCGAAGGCATAAGATTTTTCATAGTCAGTTTTCTCCTCTATAGCAGACAAAAAGCATCCATTTATAATTAGGATGCTTTCGTTTAACACTTTTTAATACTATCATACAAGGTTTTAAGATGCGACTTCCTTCAATACAGTTTCGAGCTTCACCTTTTTGAGTGAGATTGTATAAACAATAAGTAACATTACAATAAACAAAGCTGAAAAACCGTAAATAAAATGGAAGCTAGTTTTGGAAGCTAGAAATCCAAGCCCTGTGGATCCAATTGCCATCCCGAGATCCATACAAGAAAAATACATCGCATTCGCTGTCCCCTGCTTTTCCTTGTCTACACTACTGACAGCAATTGCTTGTAGAGTTGGTGTTGTTACACCGTATGAGATTCCATATAATGCACCAGCCAAAAATAATGTAAAGGTTCCTTGAGTAATCGACAAAAGAAACAGACCTATAATTCCGGATATTGCTCCAGCATAGATAATAATTTTATGACCATAGCTATCAAACATCCGTCCTGAAATCGGTCGAATAATTGTCATAACGACTGTCATTATTAAGAAAAATATAGAAATTTCTCCACCGAGATTT
>JAENZK010000122.1 GCA_016841285.1 Guptibacillus hwajinpoensis
TGTCAGAGCCAATTAGCTGCGCATTGGCAACCCCTTTTTTCGGGTCAGCTTGGTCATCAAAAGGGACTAATTGCAGTTCAAAGCCCATCCCTTTAAACTTTTCAGCATTTTCATCTAAAGCAAGTTGGGCTCCTAGTTTAATAGATTCACCAATAGTGGCACTGCCACCTGACAACGGACTTTGTGTTGCAATTTTAATGACTTGAGTGCCGCCCGCTTTCCCACCATCAGTTGAAGGTTCAGTCTTCCCACCAGCTTGGTCATTTCCACCGGACGATGAACAGCCTGCTAGTAATCCAATCGCTAATGTTGCTGTCGCAAGAACTGAGAGCGTTTTCTTTATCATTTTTTAACCCCCTTATTTATTTAGAGATTTATTGTTAAAACTATTTAGAATATATTACGGAAGATAGGAAAATAAACCTAAATAAATAAAAAAAATCGCTTTCCCACTGAATCGTGAGAAAGCGAAGTCGAAGAAAGTTGAAGGCCGGAGACGGTTCTTTTATAATTTTGATCTCTTAATCATTTGATTGATAACCTCGGAAAAAACAAGGCCAATCGCAATCGACCCTGACACCATTAAGGCCTTAGTAGCTAATTCAACAGCCGTGCTGTAATCATTTTCGACAATATGCCGCATCGCATCATAAGCCATCCCCCCAGGAACAAGCGGAATAATGCCAGAAACATTAAAGACGATAATTGGCGTTTTATAAAACTTCGCAAAGGTTTGGCTGATGATTGCAATAAAAACTGCCGCTACCAACGTTGCCAGCAACATATCTACACTTAAATAAGTTACAAGCGCTATATAGATAAACCAACCTATCATTCCAACGAAGCCACACTGTAGCAGTGCCTTTTTCGGGACATTGAAAATAATCCCAAAAGCCGCTGAAGCAATAAAGCTAGTAATAAGGTGTTCTACTATAAACATAAAATGAGTCCTTTCAAGTTTGATTGATAGTGTCGGTGGTGCGTTCACTGGTGCCTGGCCCCACGTGTCAGTTGGTGTGCCAGTTGATACTCCACCGGTGCCTGGCCCCCAAAATTAATAGAATGTGATCACGACGGCGACGCCAGTTCCGATCGCAAAGGCTGTTAAGAAGGCTTCCGCTCCTTTTGAGAGACCGGATACTAGATGACCAGCCATTAAATCCCGTACCGCGTTTGTAATTAAAAGCCCGGGTACGAGCGGCATGACGGAGCCAATGATGATTTTATCGAGTTCCTGCCCCATTCCTGTTTTTACAAAAACCACTGCTAATAAACCAATTAAAAAAGATGATAAAAACTCCGAAAAGAATTTAATATTTACGATACTATTTACATAGATGAAAAAAATAAAACCTAAGCCTCCCGTGAATAAGGCTGGAAAAAAGTCATACCAGCCCCCATTAAACATAATTAAAAAACAGGCACTTGAGATGGCTGCTGCAGCAATTTGGGTAAGAATTGGGTAGGCATGTGCGGTCGCCTCAATTTTTTGCAGCTCTTCATTGGCTTGTTGAAGTGTTATTTCCCTACTAGCAATACTTCGGGAAACACTATTAACAAGTGTCACCTTTTGTAGGTCCGTTGACCTTTCCGTGATTCTAATAATTCTCGTTGCCTCCATCTGATCGACTGCAAAAATAATGCCTGTTGGCGTGACATAGCTATGTGAATTTTCAAAGCCAAAGGTTGCTGCTATTCGCATCATCGTGTCCTCGACCCGATACGTCTCCGCCCCGCTTTGCAGCATTAACTTTCCCGCCAACAAACAACACTCCACCACTTCATTTATTTCCACTGATTGATTTAAGTTAGATTCCATACACGTCTCTCCACTTTTAATAGGTTTTAGGACATTTTCATAGGGATTAAGGATGTATTAAGAATATAGAAAGGTTATTGCTTATATTCTATCGTACCCCGTTTTCGTAAAGCTTTCTAAATTTTAATGAAAAACCGCCATTTTAACAAGATGGAGCTGTAAATTATCTTTAGTATAGCCTAATCCTCGAAATCGTCTGGATGTTTTTTTACATTTTGCGGGTGGTTTGGTTCGTTTACCCGGAACTTTTTGAGATTTACCCGGAAAATTTGATGCTTCACCCATAATTTATCGGTGGTTACCCGGAATTTTGACCACTTTACCCGTAAATTTTAGTGATTTACCCGTAAATCCTCAAAAATAACAAAAGCCCCTTCGGGAAACGGGCTCAAGACCAGCCTCCCAAAGGGGCAAGATTCGTTAGAAAAATTCTACCGCAGCAATAGCAATCGCAGTCACAATTACATTACATCTAATAAAATAGTTACTTTAAATAAATCACCATCAACATCAATGTCCATTTCACCGTCGTGGAGGTCGACAATTGACTTGGCAATTGCGAGGCCTAGTCCGGACCCTTCTGTTTGCCTTGATGCATCGCCGCGTTTAAAGCGTTCAAATAGTTCATTAACGTCCCCACCAAGCTCATATTTGGCGATATTTTTAAACGAAATTTCAACCTTATCTCCAACCTGGTTCATAGAAATATAAACTCTCGTATTCTCAAGCGAATATTTGAGAATGTTGCCAATGATATTATCAAAGACACGCCACATTTTTTGCCCATCGACAACAGCATAAATTGGCTTATCAGGATTCGATATTCTAAACTGCAGCGTTGATTCACTCATTTTTTCATTATATTCCGCTAGAGCCTGCTCCAATAATTGAACTAAATCTACCTTTTCCTTTATCAGCTCAATATTGCCGCTCGCCATTTTTGAAGCTTCAAATAAATCATCTATTAAAACCTTCAGGCGTTTTGACTTCCGATCAATTATTTCAATATAGGAATCGCGTTCATCCGCGCTAAGTTCAGGTGTTTTTAATAGTTCCGTATACGTAATGATCGATGTTAACGGCGTCCTGAGATCGTGGCTTACATTTGTGATCAACTCTGTTTTTAAACGCTCACTCTTGGCCTGCTCTTTCTGGGAGGCTTTGACACCATACTTTAACGTATTAATATTTCCTGCTAGTTTTGCTAACACAGATTTACCGACAATCGGCAAGTCTGGTTCGAAATTTCCTGATGCCAATTCACTCGTATTTTTTACAATTTGATTAAAATATCCGATGCGTTTTAGCAGGATAATTAAAATCGGCAAGCCCACTACAAGGAAAGCAGGTGCATATATTACTATAAAAGGAGGCTCCACTACCACAACAGCTGCTCCAAGTCCAAAAGCAAATACGATGGCTAAAATAATGATAGCTTGCGTTCCCACTCGTCTATTTAAAAATGCTCCTTTTAAAGCTTCATTCATTTTAATAAATAGTGCACCCTTTAGATCGTCTTTAAAATGGGAGCGATCTTTATATCTATCAACTAGCAGCTTCCCTTGAACAAGTGTTAGTGCTAGAAATACTGCACACCAAAATAGTTGATAAAAAATTCCTTCTAGTAATTGATAGATATTGACCCAATAGCCAAGGAAATGTCCTTGCACATGAAACCCAAATGTAGCTAGAAGAGTAACCCCAAAGATGATCAATCTCACATCAACAGGAACCCTATTATAGTATAGTTCAATTTTTTCAAATGATAGCGAACGAACAACCGCGGTTTTTTTATATAAAAATGCGCTTAGGATCAGTGCTAAAATTGCAACTAAACAATAAATATAGTAAGTAGCCTGGTTCCTTTTATAATCATAGTATTCATTTAATACAGAATTGATTTGTGATGATGTTTTGGGAACGGCAATTTGCCCTTCAAATGTTAATTTATTATTGTTTAGAAGCTGGTCTACCCCCTCCACATAGCCAAAATTATGATAACGCCCTTCAATCGATAGGTCTTTATAATTCTCTATGAACGCCATATTTTTGCTATTCATTATTTGAGAGACAGAACCATCATTTAAGTCTAGATTTGTATAAACTTTTCCTGTTTCATTGTTTTTTAAATAATATTTAAATGAATTTTTATATGTTAAATACTGTTGTCGGTAGTTTTCCAACTCTTTGAAATACTGGTCAACTTCAGCCTCTTTTTCTTTTATTATTTTTTGGCGAACATGATCATCGCTTGTAAAGTTTGCTGTAATGTCAGCGATTTTTTGATCACGTTCAGTTTTAATAATGGTAGCAACCTCATCATTATGTGCAGATATGGCATCTTGTATTTTGCCTTCGTATTGCTCTTTTATATTGGTAATTTGCTCATTTAAATTGCCATACCGGTAGCGGTGCTCTTCGATTTCCTCTTTTGAGACCGTTATTTGCTTTTTAGCTTCTTCCTTAGTGATCCCGCCAATTTCAAACATTGCTAAATGGTCGATAAAATCATTTAAGGTTTGATCAAATTGATCAGTATGAAAATAATTTTGATTAAGGTAATAACCTGCCTTGTTTATCCCAACGAAGAGGCCGTTTATGCCATACGATAGCAGCAGTACCCATACGACGATAGCGATTTTACTTTTCCATTTTATAGCCAATTCCCCACACCACCTTTAAATATCTTGGATTTTTCGGATCGATTTCAATTTTTTCACGGATCTTGCGGATATGGACGGCCACCGTATTTTCCGCATTGTAGCCGGGTTCATTCCAGACTCGTTCGTAGATTTCATGGATCGAAAAAACACGCCCAGCATTGGTCATCAACAATTCCACGATTTTATATTCAATTGGCGTCAGCTTGACAGGCTCGCCGCTAACTGCAACTTCCTTCGCTGCTTGATTGAGCGTCAGACCGCGGATGTCGATGATTTTATCGGTCTCACCCTCATATGTACCGAGCGTCACATACCGTCTCAGCTGAGATTTCACACGGGCAATTAGCTCTAGCGGATTGAACGGCTTCGTCACATAGTCATCGGCCCCAACCTGGAGGCCCAAAATTTTATCCGTGTCTTCACTTTTGGCACTCAACATGATGATCGGGATGTTTTTTTGCTCACGAATTTTGAATGTCGTGGCGATTCCATCCAGACGCGGCATCATGATATCTAAAATAATAAGATGAACGGTATGCTCATTTAATTTTTCAATCGCTTCGATGCCGTCTTGTGCTTTTATTACGGTGATTCCTTCATTTTTTAAATATATTTCAATCGCGTCTCTGATTTCTTTTTCATCATCAATAACAAGTACATTGTAATGGCTCATTTTCTCTCACACTCCTTTCCAAATTATACTAGTTTATCGGTAGAAAATCCGCTTGGGATCTGAACCCCAGGACCGCTTTCTTGTACTATCAGAAGTCATATATCAATATGATGATAGTATAAGAAAAGACATCAACTTCCACCATTACGGGTGTAAGTCGTGTTTTTCTATAACTATTTTCATTGTAGCCGCTAAATCTTAACATTAAAGAAGGATAAACCTTAAGAATTTCTTAAGATTGGGTGGGGGATTCTTAAGATTAAACAAAAACCCCTTCAAAGTCACCTGCTTCATTTTCTTAAGCAAGTTCCTTAAAGGGGGAATTTCGTATATATAAAGTTCTATGAAATAGAAACTGAAACAGGCCATTGTTTTCTACCTTTTAAATCACTGTATGAAACAGAACCTAAAACGCTGTACTGATTTTGTAAAAGTTCTGGAAATAAATAATGGATGATATGCATGGTCAAACGTCGAGACTCGCCTTTGTATGGATAGATATGCATATACATGGATGGATTAAAGTTCGCTTCAATAATTCCATAAGCATTTTTATGAGCTGCTGGAACTTCTATATTTTCAATAACCATATCAATTCCACTAATTTTAGCTCCAAGTGCAGATGCCGCTTCCACTGCTATTTTTTTATAAGCATCAGGAATTTGATCTGTCACATCAATCGAGTCTCCACCTGTACTAATATTTGAATTTTCGCGAAGATAGATGATCTTACCATTTTCAGGAATGGAATCCACCTGATATCCTTGGCCTTTCAGCATAAGGTTCTCCAATTCACCTAATTGAATCGTTTCTAAAGGTGTCCGATGGCCGCTTCCTCTTAATGAATCACAATTCTTTTGCTTGACTAACTCTTCAATTGTATGTTTACCGTCCCCTTTTACATTCGCAGGAATTCGTAATAAAACAGCATGGACTTTATCATCTAACACAAAAAATCGATATTCTGTGCCCCTAAGAAACTCTTCTATTAATATAGAAGAATCTTCTTTAAAGGCTATTGAGACTGCTTTTTGATAATCTTCGTAATTTGCCCCTTCCTTGAAGATCGATATTCCTAATCCAAAGTTCGTTGTTTTCGGCTTCACAACAAAAGGTTTAGTGGAAAATATATTATAGGAGCGTAAAGCTTGTTCTATTGTTTGATATTCCTCGCCTTTTGGCGCACGTAATCCATGTTGTTGAAAGATTTTCTTTGTTACTGTTTTATTTTCCATTATTAATGGTGATACATAACTATCTTTACTTGTCATATTACCTTTTTTGACATATTCAACATGGTCTTTTACTACTAGCTTTAAAAATTGATCTTGCCGATCCAAAATTTCCACCTGGATTCCTTGCTGTAAGCAATCAAACATTAAAATCTGCGTGGACAACTCCATATCTGTAAATCCTGTCAATTGATACGGCTTATCCCATGACTTTTTATAATTTTCTTTAGCAATACGCGTAGCCACTTGACTTTGACTGCTTTTTCCACTCTCTTTATAAAGTCTTCCAGCCAATGTTTGACTTGGGTCCATTAGCATTTCTCTCAAGCTAACAAATAGCGTTTCAGAAATAGACAAACCTAAGATTTCTATTATATGTTCCATCTCATCAATGATATTTTTAGCTTCTATTTCAAATTGTGTATGCTCTAATGGATGCTCAAGAGCGACTACATTATTGTAGAAGTTGCCCTCTTTTACCCACTCATCACCATGATTCCCTTCATCTTTCCATAGTAAATAAATCAGGAAAAGATGTAGAAATTCTACTTGTTCATAGCTAATCCCATACGTTTCAAAAGGATTTAAATCTATATTTCTTAGTTCAAGATAACGAACGCCGTGGTCTTCTAAATCTGAAACATGATGCCCGCATCTTAATCGAACAGGTGAATAAAATTCTTTTTCTTCTGATAGCAGCCCTCTTTTAACCATTGAAGAAAGATCTGATATATAGTCCTGGATACTACTATAGGACACTTGAACATCATCAGGATTTGTATAGCCGTATTTACTGTTTCTAATGCTTCTTACGGCCTTATTTAAAGATTCTTTAACAAAAAAGTTCTTTTCACTACGAGGAGAAGCTCCATAAAAGTAGGTTATTAACCAACGATAGTGTAAATAGTTTCTTGTGACTTTTAGATAAATTTCTGTTTTAAAATGATGATAATCTTTGATCTCCAATTGTAGGTTAAATAACGCTCGGATTAATTCATCGCTGAATTCAAAATTGAAATGAACACCAGAAATCATTTGTTTACGGCGACCATAGGAATTGGATAAAGTTTGACGGTATCGAACATTTTCGACATTCTTAAATTTCGCAATCACAATATCTTCTTCTTTTTCTGGTAACTGCGGTGGCATACTTAAGGGCCAAAGCATTTCATTCTCACCCATAGAACGATAAGCAACATCATGGATAGCTGCCAAATATTGAAACAGCTCCTCTAGTGTCTCAGTAACAGGTGTGATTAATTCCATCTGCGTTTCTGAAAAATCCCGTTGAATATAGGGATGATCATCTCTTATCGAAAGACATTTAGGATGATCCGTTTTAGCTAAATTTCCCGATAAGTCCACTCGTTGGCTTTCTTTTTCAACCCCAAAACGGGCCTTTAATAAGTATGGTTTAACACGGTCATTAACTAACATTTTTTTAATATTCATATTAGCTATACCTCCAATCAAAAATATCCACATTTTGCTGTAATGTGGATATTTTCATAATTATCTTAAGTGTTTCATATGGAATGCGAAATGATCCTCTAAGAAAGTCGCGATAAAGAAATAGCTATGATCATAACCTTCCACTTTTTTATAATGAACTTCTTGATTATTCTCTTGAGCATTCTTTAAGAAATTAGTTTCATCTAATTGTATTGGATAAAATTCATCTTGAGTTCCTTGCGTAATGAGAATAGGCGGCATGCCAGCTTTTTTGATCAATTCTGAAGCATCCCATTCTTTCCAAGAAGCTTGATCTTCACCTAAATAAGAGGTGAAAGCTTTTATCCCCCATGGAACTCTACTAGGACTTGAAATAGGAGAAAAGGCCGAAATCGCTTTGAATCTCCTAGCATTTTTCATGCCAATCACTAAAGCACCATGGCCTCCCATTGAGTGGCCCATTATACTTTCTTCTCCTGAAAAATTAGGTACCAATGTTGATGCAATGTCTGTTAATTCCTCTACGATATACGAATACATTTTATAATGCTTGGCCCATGGCTCTTGTGTCGCATTTAAATAAAAACCTGCCCCTTGTCCAAGGTCCCATGCCTCATCATTTGCCACATGTTCTCCACGTGGTGAAGTATCTGGAATCATGACGGCTACCTGATATTTTTCAGCCAATCTTTGAAATCCACTTTTTTGACTAAAATTATCATCTGTACAAGTTAAACCAGATAGCCACCAAATAAGAGGGATTTTTTTCTTTTCTTTATTGGATGGCAGGTAGATACTAAATGTCATATCACATTGTAAAACCTCAGAAAAATGGCTGTACTTACATTGTTCTCCATCGAAAGAGCGATGTTGTTCAATAAGTTTAAGACTCATTTTTTCACTCTCCATATGTTAAAATTGTACGGATTGACTCACCCTTATGAAGCAATTCAAACGCCTCATTGATGTCTTTAAATTCTAAGTGGTGTGTGATAAACGAATCTAAATCAATTTCACCATTCATATAATCTTCAACCATTCCTGGCAGTTGAGTTCTTCCTTTAACACCACCAAAGGCTGATCCACGCCATACTCGACCCGTTACTAATTGGAATGGACGAGTATGAATTTCTTTACCTGCGCCTGCTACGCCGATAATAATACTTTCGCCCCAACCTTTATGACAACATTCAAGAGCAGACTTCATGACTTCAACATTCCCGATACACTCGAAGCTATAATCTACTCCACCATCTGTCATTTCAATGATGACTTCTTGGATTGGTTTATCGAATTTGGAAGGATTCACAAAATCAGTTGCTCCCATTTTTTTAGCTAATTCAAACTTATCATCATTTAAGTCTACAGCAATAATTCGGCCTGCTTTGGCTTGAACTAATCCTTGAATAACAGCTAATCCAATAGCCCCTAAACCAAATACGGCTGTCACAGCTCCTTCTTCCACTTTGGCTGTGTTGTGTACAGCACCAATACCTGTCGTAACCCCGCATCCAAATAGACAAACTTTATCAAGGGGCGCTTCTTGGTCAACTTTCGCTAAAGAGATTTCAGGAACAACTGTATATTCACTAAATGTACTTGTTCCCATGTAATGATAAATAGGCTCTCCATTGTAAGAGAAACGAGTGGTCCCATCAGGCATTAAACCTTTACCTTGAGTTTCTCGTACAGCACTACATAAATTTGTTTTACCTGAGCGGCAGAATTTACATTCCCCACATTCAGCCGTGTATAGTGGAATAACATGGTCCCCTGGTTTTACTGATGTAACGCCATCACCTACAGCAACGACAACACCAGCACCTTCATGACCTAGTACAGCAGGAAATACGCCTTCTGGGTCATCGCCTGATAATGTAAAAGCATCTGTATGACAGACTGAAGTATACAGAATTTTTACTAATACCTCTTTTGCTTTTGGTTCTTCTACATCTATTTCAACAATTTGAAGTGGTTCTCCCGGTTTAAATGCAACAGCAGCTCTACTTTTCAAATGAATACCTTCTTTCTTTTGTTTTGTAATGTTTACTTTCACATAATTACATAATATAATTTAAACGACAATACTGACATTATTGTCACTATAAACAAAATACGAATAGGAAGAGGTATTACAATTTATGGTAATCCATTATAAAGATAAAGAGTTTTTTACTAGCAAAGATTTAGCTTTATCCGTCATAGGGGGCCGTTGGAAAATAGCAATTATATGGTGTTTGCTTCAGCAACAATCTCCATTACGCTTAAGCGAAATACAAAAAAAACTCCCCGATATCAATCAACGTATGTTGATTAGACAATTAAGGGAGTTAGAAGATGATCAAATCATTACTAGAGCTGTATACCCTGTTGTACCTCCAAAAGTTGAGTACCAACTAAGCGAAATTGGCCGTAAATTAGAACCCGTTGTAACTTCCATCTGTGAATGGGGAGATAATTTTAGTGAGTTTTTAGGGAAAAATGCTGGTGAAACATCAGTTGAATAAAATTCAAAACAAAATGAAAGCCACGAGGCGCCTTTATACAAGAGCTTCGTGGCTTTTTCATTGAATCAAGCTAACAACCAAGTTTGTTTTTTCACAGCTACTAAGTATGATACAAGTAAAAGAGCTAGACCAATAATCAATAATCCATAGTCCGCCTTTATACCTCCTATAGTTCGCCTGACTTTTATACAAAACACAAAGAGATTAGTTCCCTATATTCCTTTATATTAACAAAACTAAATACTCAAATCCTTAAGAAACAATTACATAGGATGAAGACTGAAAATCGAGATCGGAGCAGAGATAATGTCTTCATGTGGTTGATGAAGACGGAAATTTGGGTTGTGAGTTGAAGAAATAGTCTTCATGATGGGGATGATGACAGAAACTCAGGTTGGGATCGAAAGAAACGGTCTTCATGGTGGAGATGAAGACAGTATCCGGGGATGGGAGTTGGAGAAATGGTCTTCATAATAGGGATGATGACAGAAACTCAGGTTGGGATCGAAAGAAACGGTCTTCATGGTGGAGATGAAGACAGTATCCGGGGATCGGAGTTGGAGAAATGGTCTTTCTTCGGACTCTAATCGCTTCAAGCCTGGATTCGCTGTCCGAACACGGCCTCCCTTGACCGTGCGAGCTTCGGCTAAATCCTCCTGGGTGTATTGATGGGGTGTTTGATTCCAAACTTTTTCCAGCATCGCTAAGCCAATGTGAATAGCTTTGAGCCGTTTCTTTACTAAGGTAGTATTGGCACATTTCTGAGTCATCTGAGCCAAGGCCTTTTCAAGTTTTCCGATTGTCGATTGGAGGGATTTTATTGATTCGAATTTATCTGCATTTGACACGTTTTCCATGTTAATGCTGACCTCTTTTCGTGTCTTAATTATTTTCCAAAAAATAAAATTGGAAATTTAATCCCAAAACATACTGGGTTAATGATAAGATAGGAGTAAAGATACTGGTAAAAAAAGGTGATTACTATGTATTGGATAGCAATAGCAATTTATTGTTTTTTTATAGCAGGCACTTTTATTCTTGAAAAAGTAATAATAAGGAAATTTAACCTGCCTAAAAAAATTAAATATAAAAACAAATTTCATAAAAATCAAACTCAAATAGAAATTTTAATTGGAGTTATTTTTATAATTAGTGCAGTAATGTCAAGCATTACTGTTAACGAATCCGGTTATTATGTACCTCTAAATCCTATTCCTGTCTATCTATGTTTTGCGTTATTTCTTCTTGTGTTTTATGGATTTAAAGGCTATATGGCCAAAAGATATGCAAAAGATTCAAAGGAACATTATATTCATTTTGCTTACGCTATCTGGAATCCAATAATGATCATAGTTGCTTATGGGACGACAAAGTTGTTTTTTAGTTGAATTCATATAATATTGTAGCTGCGCATTACACCCGTAACTACAATAGCTGATTCACTTTATTTGTATTTTTCAAAAATTCTTCTATAAGTTGTCGTAGTTCATCTTCAGTTTTAAATTCACTTAATTCTTTTCCGTACCACTCTTGTAGATCTTTTTTTGTAATCGTATATTCTTGGTTATCAAAGTTAAATGTTACCCAATCAGCATTTTGAACCAATGCAAAAATAAATGTAGCGTTATAAATTGCTGTTTCTTTATTGATGTTTTCTGATTCTGACCAATCATAATTTAGGATTATCCCATAGGGCTTCTCTTTCGTTTTAAGTTCAAAACCAGCTAAATGTTCTCCGCGTTGCAACTGTTTTACAATATTCCCTACCGCACTGTTATCTCCTACAAACGAATCCTTATATTGAAATAAATCTTGGTTCTCACTGTCTGCATTACACCCATTTAAGAAAAGTAGTAGCACTAATGAAAAAAGCAGAGATTTAATCACCTTCCACACCTGCACTCCCCCTTTAAAAACATAAGTCTTCCCAAACTAATTTTCCCGCCTTTCTCCCTCAATATAAACTTACTTACGAAAAATGCATATAAAAAGTTTCAGAGTCCAGTGTTATCTATAGAAAATCTCAAAAGGATAGAATCATAACCACCCTTCCAAAGGGTGGTTTGCTCCACGGCTATAAGCCGTTTACT
>JAENZK010000123.1 GCA_016841285.1 Guptibacillus hwajinpoensis
TTGTTGCCGACCATATTTCTCTTTGGGGATTATTAATTAAAATCCGCCGAGAATTCGAACAGGTTATTAATGTTCGTCCAGCACGCAGCATGAAGGGAGTTACGTCGCCGTTAGCCAATCCTAAAGATTTTGATTTAATCGTTGTCCGTGAGAATTCTGAAGGTGAGTATAGTGAGTCAGGCGGACGAATTCACAGCGGTGAGGATGAGGTCGTGATCCAAAATGCCGTATTTACGAGGAAGGCCACAGAGCGGGCTATGCGTTATGCTTTTGAATTAGCTAAAAAGCGCCGGGGGAAGGTTACTAGTGCAACGAAATCTAATGGAATTGTCCATAGTATGCCGTTCTGGGATGAGGTCTTTCAACAGGTAGCCACACAATATCCTGACATGCATACAGAGTCCAGACATATTGATGCACTTTCAGCCTTTTTTGTAACTCGCCCTCATGAATTTGACGTGATTGTAGCAAGTAATTTATTTGGAGACATTTTAACTGATATTGGTGCAGCTATTATGGGTAGCATCGGCATCGCACCAGCTGCTAATATAAATATAAACGGAAAATATCCTTCTATGTTTGAGCCTGTTCATGGCTCCGCACCGGACATAGTAGGAAAGGGGATTGCGAATCCGATTGGACAACTATGGACAGCCTCCATGATGTTAGACCACTTAGGATATCAGGAATTAGGAAAAATCCTTTTACAAGCAATTGAATCAACATTAGAACAAGGGATTAAAACTCCTGATCTTGGCGGTACGAGCAAAATGGATGATGTCGTTCGTGAAGTTATAAATCAATTGAAAAATATGTAAGCAATAAAACGTCAACGCATTTCAATAAATGAGAGCGTGGACGTTTTTTTACATAAAAAAAGGCGCATGTACTCACATGCGCAAACATAGGGAGAAAATATTTTATTAATCAGATACTGATTACAAAAATAATATAACCAAAGTATACAATAAATAAACAGTAAATGAAATAGATTTGAAATATTTGTGGTAAATAATTAATAAAATGACCAAATTTCTAATAATAGGTCCAAAATTTTACCTATGTATCTAATGTAAATGTTTGATTTCATCCTCGGTTAGCATTTGGCTTTGACCGACACCTTCTTGTGCCATTTTGCTTTTGAATTTTTCAAGCATATATAATCCAACCATACTATAAAGTTCTTGTTCATCCATTTCTTCAACTAATTCAAGTATGTCTTTTCTTTTTAAGGCTTCCAAAACAGAAAAGATGATAATATCCGCGTCTTCCTCATCACCGGTTAATATATGATTATACATCTTATAAAGATCATCAATTAACTTTTTCATACTATCAGCACTCCTCTACCGCTCTTTATTTGTTTGTTTTAGCATTCCGTTTTCCTTTAAAAAAATGCATATTTTAACAGGTCTATTTATATTCCACTAGGTTTTTATACAAGCACCTTTTTAGTTTGTTTCATAAACTATAAGGATGAAGGAGGTGTTGTTAAAATAATGGAACAATTAGGAAGTTTCTTAAAATTCTTTATAGCAATTGGTGGATCCATTGTTTCTTATCTGTACGGGAGCTTTGATTCATTATTAATGATTTTTACCGGTTTGGTCATCATTGATTATCTTTCAGGTCTTATAGCTTCCGGGATAGAAGGAAACTTATCAAGCCAAATTGGCTTTAAAGGTATTGCTAAAAAAATAATGATTTTTGCACTCATTGCTGTGGCTCACTTTGTTGACCAGTTGCTTGGTAATAATCACCTTATTAGAGATGCCACTATTTTCTTTTATATGGCCAATGAGCTATTATCAATCATTGAAAATGCAGGAAGGCTTGGAATCCCAATTCCGGATTTTTTAAAAAATGCTGTTAACATTCTCCGAAATAAGGGAAAGTAACCCCCTTATGAATATTTAACCCATATCTTAGGAAAAAGTAAAGTATATATTATTACTTTATTCAGCAGGGGTCACTTTGATATAAGGAGCGATAATCAATGGAAAAAGAAACGTACTATATTTCAGTAGGGGCAAGGGGAATTTCTAAAATAAAAACAGGTACCCCCTTTGAACTAGAAATTGAAGCAACGGCAGATGAAATAAGAGCACTTCGCAGCATTTTTAACGAAATGTATAACTCTGATGCGATGGGATTCGTCCGGGCCCATATTCCTTTTTTGGAATATCATAACGATATGGAAAACGACATGATAGATAGGGATTTAACAAATGTGTACCAAATGCTATACGACCTTGGCAAGCCTGAAACGAAACAGCATATTGAATCTATGGGGATATTAAATAGTCCAGATAGTGATAATCACTTCACAATGTAGGACTGATTTTTTGTAGATGGGAGAATGTCCATGTTATGATGTAGGTAAGATTAGAGAGAAAAAGATGGGGTTTTTATATGATAAATTTTAACGATTATTACGGTAATGTGGTGCAGCTCTCATTTGATTATTTGCCTTTTTCAAAAACACCAAAGCATGTTTGGGTCATTTGCAAATATAAAGGCAAGTGGTTGTTAACCATTCATAAAAAAAGGGGATTTGAGTTTCCTGGGGGAAAAGTAGAATTGGGCGAAAGTCCAGATGAGGCGGCTAGGCGTGAAGTTATGGAGGAAACGGGCGCTAGTATCAGCTCATTACATTATCTTGGTCAGTATAGAGTACAAGCAAAAATTGATTTAATTATAAAAAACATATACTTTGCGGAAATTGATCAATTACATGAAAGAGATACATTTTTTGAAACAAATGGTCCCATTCTGTTGGATGAATTACCAACAAATATTAGGTTAAATGAAAAATTCAGCTTCATCATGAAAGATAAGGTACTGCAAGAAAGCCTAAAGCAGATAGAAAAGCTCTCATTCTAGCATTGAATGGGAGCTTAATTTTATCTTGTCAATTTTTCACAAGTTTGTTTTCAAGCCACTCCACTACTTTATACATTATCGTCGCAAATACCGCGATGAGCAATAAACTCATCAACACTAGTGTAAAATTGAAGACCTGAAAGCCATATATAATTAAATATCCAAGTCCCTTGGCGGATACGAGAAATTCTCCGACAATGATACCGACCCATGATAAGCCTACATTAACCTTTAAAGTAGAAATGATCGTCGGAAATGAGGCGGGGAGGATCGTGTGCTGGAATGTTTGTACTTTTGTCGCTCCAAAGGTTTGCATTACTTTAATATAATTTAAATCTACTTCTTTAAATGACGTATAAACTACAATCGTTGTTATAATGACGGAGATAATGGCCCCCATTGCTATAATCGATGTATAGCCAGGTCCAAGAGCAACGATAAGGATTGGTCCTAAAGCAACCTTTGGCATCGCATTTAAAATGACTAAATAAGGATCGAGAATATTCGATAACCGTGGCGACCACCATAGAATTGCCGCCAAAATCGTTCCTAACAGTGTCCCGAGAATAAATCCCAAAATCGTCTCAAACAATGTAACTTGTAAATTAACAAGCAATGAACCGTCGCTTATTTTTGCTAAAAATAAATTCCACACTTTTGTAGGTGAACTGAAGATTAGCGGATCAATCCAATGATTTCTACTGGAAATTTCCCATAGCCCAAAAAAGGTGATAAAAATGAGAAGTTGCCAAAATTGAGTCAAGCGCTTTTCTTTTTTTAACATCTGTAAATATTCTTTGTGTAGAAGCTCCGTTTTAGGTTGTTTTTGACTCAAGATTATTCAACTCCTCCCATATCGTTTGGAATAACTCTGAGAATTTCGGATGTTGTCTCGCTGCAAAAGGGGTAAGGCCTTGTAATTCCTTTGGAACAATAAAGGATTGTGCGATTTCCCCTGGATTTGCTTTCAGCAGGAAAACACGGTCACTCATGGCGATCGCTTCTCCAATATCATGAGTTACTAAAAGCGCTGTTTTATTGTATTCTTTTAAAGTTTGAAACACTAAATCTTCAAGCTTCAGCTTTGTTTGATAATCAAGTGCTGAAAAGGGCTCATCAAGCAAGAGGATTTTTGGATTTGTTGAAAGTGTTCGAACTAATGCCACGCGCTGGCGCATCCCACCTGATAATTCATTTGGATATTTTTTTTCTACGTTATCCAGATTCATCTCTTTTAGAAGCTCAAGCGACTTGTTGTAATTTTCCGGTGAATCGATGTTCATAATTTTTAAACCGAGAGTAATATTTTCTTCGATCGTTTTCCATGGGAAAAGATAATCCTGCTGCAGCATATAACCGATCATTGTCTTTTGGTCGCTAACATGAATACCATCAATTTTGATAGAACCCTCCGTTGGTCGAAGTAATCCTGCAATGATTGAAAGCAATGTAGTTTTCCCGCAGCCACTAGGGCCGAGAAAGGAGATAAATTCTCCCTCCTCTATTGAAAGTGATATATTTTCTAAAGCACTAGTTGCTGTTTTTGGAGAAAAATAGGTATGGTGGATGTTTTCAATTTCTAAAAAACTCATTGGGAAATAACCTCCCTGCTATTCAGCCATCACTTTTTTCGCGATGTCTGTATTTACAAGTGTCTTATAATCAACTCGTTTTGGAAGATCACCGGCTTCATCCATAATATCTTGTAGGTTGTTCCACTCTTCTTCATCTAAAATTGGATCCGTTGCAAAGGAACCTTGGTTTTTATAACGTTCAACAACCGTTTCGATAATGGCTAGGTCCGTGTCTTGGAAATGTGGCGCAATCGCTTCGGCAATTTCTTTTGCACTGTGCTCTTGAACCCAAATTTGGGCTTTAAAAACGGCTCTTGTAAATTTTTCGATAACCTGAGAATTTTCCTTCATATAGCTATCTCTTGCCATAAATGTTGTATAAGGAACATGCCCGGACTCTGTTCCAAATGAGGCTACAATGTATCCTTTTCCTTCTTTTTCAAATATACTTGCTGTCGGTTCGAACAATTGAACATAGTCACCCGTTCCAGAGGCAAAGGAGAATGGTAACAAAAAACACTATTTATAAACAGTTTTTTTTACAGAATTAACTACACCAAACTCAAATAATGTAGGTTTTTGCCATTCTCATGCTTTGGACAAGTATATAAAAGATCTTTAGTAGTGAATAAAAAGGCCTAGTTTGATAAAATGTTAAATAAAGGTTATTCAAAAATTGAGAGCGGAGAAAAAAATATATCTGATAAAAATTTTAATAGGTCACCATAAACTTTGCTATAAAGAAAATATTGAAGGAGAAGTGGAGGTTAGGAGAGAATGCCGCAATTTGCTTATATTCCATATTCAGATGAAAATAGAAGACTATTTCTTAATGGGAAAATTGAAGAATTTCAAGGAAAAAAAGTGATTGGATTTGATTGTATGACCATAACCTCACAAGAACGGGATTTAGTGAGAAAGCCGGGGAATTGGTTTTACTGCTATTCTTGTGACACGGAAATGTATTTTGTGCCGGGGAAAGTGAAAAATAGCAGGTTTGCACATAAGAAATTAAAACACTGTTTTCAGGCGGATAGTTTAGCTCATTCTTCCACTAAAAAAGCATTGTTTTGGTTATTTGAAAAAGAAAAATACCATGTTAAAACGGAACAAAGATTCAAAACAAAAAATTTTGCTCCCGTGGCAGATGTCGCTGTCCAAACGAAGACGAAAGAAGATGTTTTAGTAGTAGAAGTGCAAGCAAGTAATACGATTAGCTGTGCCTCTATAGCGCAGAGAACAAATGCTTATGCGAGCGAAGGGATTCCAACTGCATGGATTATTGTTTTGGATAGTTTTTTTGGAAGCGAGGAAGACGGTAGTAACGCACAATATACAGGAACATTCGTAACCGAATATACTCGTCATGATGACGGAACTACTACTTTGGAGTACAAAGAGTTGCCATTTGGAGAAGAAACGGTATTCACCTATACAGGAAATCGAAAAAAAAATTTTACGTTAATAATGGACACATATCATTATGTGATTGCAGTAAATCATGCTGGTAATTTCCACTTAATTAGACGAGATCCTAGTGTTTTAGCCACAAAGATTGAAGCGGAATTAAGGGGAGAAAAATGGAGTAGCGATAATGATAATTTTTTGATTAGTCGGATACCACAAGAAAATATTGTTCAAACGCTCTTAAACACTCAAATTCGACATATAGATTATGAGCCTAAACGAAAAGAGGCATTGGAGAAAAGTGATGAGTTTTTAGGCGATGAAGGAAACCATCCGTTGGAAGAGGTTGAATTTAAAGAATATAGTATCGATTATGATCGGGCTAAACAACTTGAAAAAGAGCGTCTATTGAATGAAACGCCCCTTGATTCCATCCAGTTAATAAATGAGCAATATGAGGCTATTAAATTGGCATACGAGCGAATTGAAGAGGAAAATAGACAAAAAGCTTTACAAGAATTAAAACATCAAGAAGAGAAAAGTAGAGCTGAACAAGAAGCTCTAGCTCTATTACATTTAAAAGATATGTATGAGCAAAGAGAAGAATCAAATCGTTTAAAATACGAGACAAACCTAAAAAAATATAATGATAGATTTATTAAAGAGAAAGAGTATTTATTAAATAACTTTCAAAAAACTCAATCTATTATTCAGGAGTTAAAAGATCGTAATAGCGAATTAATTAGAGACTTGGAACGAAAAGAAGCCGAAAAGAGAAGAGCAGAACTCAGGGCTGAACAAGAAAGACATAGGAATGAGAAAGAAGCGGAAGAAGAAAAAAGAAAACAAAATGAAAAAAAACAGAGAGTCAAAAGTGAACAGGTATTTTACTTGTTGGAGCTTATTGAAAGGATGGAAAAAAATAGTGGACTTGTTTTTTCAAAATTTATCACAGAAGTCGAGAGTGAATACAACAGACCACTTGATGAATTTAAAATTTATGATTTAGAAAAGGTTTTTTATGAATTAGAAGAACGTTATAAAGAAGTTAAAAGAATGGACCCTTTACAACAAACCATATTCGCAAAGGAATATGAGCAAAAGTACCGTCCAACTTACATTCTATCCAAACAAATTAGTTTTTTTGATTTTTAATAAAGAAACTGTTTATATCAGTCGAATGAGATATGTTTTGCCTCTAATCAATAGTGTGGGAAGTTGTGTCTAAGTTCACTAGAATCCTCTGAGGTCATGATTTCCTGCGATAGTTTAAACCTTAGAATAAGGTATCGCTCGGCAGCCAAGCCTATCATGTTCGCGACTCCATGTAAAGCCTGTTAATCATAAATAGTGCAAATCTATTTACACAAAATTTTCTATACTCCCTATCAATATCAAAACGAAAACACATGAAAGATATACTTGCGCTTATTATCGTTGAATAACATTCACCTACCGATATGGGACGAGAGGGTTTTAAATGCTTCGCTGTAAAGCAATCATATTCGTAAAGAGCATCCAGAAAGAGAATAACTTTCTCAGTTTTTCTTTCTGAATGCCGTTGCAAGAATTTTATTTACATACGATTCGGTATTGTTAATTGGATACTTAGTTATTTTTTTATTTCAATTACTACTGTTGGTTGACTCGTATAATATTTCTCTAAAGTACCTCTTTCAAGACCAATTAAATCTTCAAATTCAAAATCCTTCAGACTTAATTCATACTTTTTAGCCAATAATTCCAAAAGTTGATACCCAGTTAACTTTTTACTTTCCAAAATCATTGTAATTGCTTTTTTTAGCAAAATTGGGCTTGCGGGAGGAAAGCTACTATCATTAGGTTCTTCTTTCCTCCAACCTTTAGCACTAATTTGTCTCTGTAAATAATGATACTGATTATATTCAATGATTCCTAAATTATAGGCACGAACCACCATTGCACCTACAGACACATTCCATTTTTTCTTTAAATAAAGATAATGATTTAGATCTTTTGGATGCATAGAGACATCTCTTATAAATGCTTCTTTTGGTAATAAAAATGCTGCCGCAAATTGGTTTGCTTGTTTTTCGATTTCTTTTTCTTCTTCTTTTTCTATTTGAGACAAATCAACATAAGAATCATTGATCAAAATATGCCCCAATTCATGGGCAGCATCAAACTGTCTCCTATAACCGTTTCCTTTATCATTTCCTAATACAACAAAGTAGTATTGTTTATCTTCACACTTTTGTTGTTGAGTAAAGGCATCAATAGTCGAAAAATTTGTACGAGAAGTATTTACAATTACGCCATTTGCTTCAAGTTGTCTAACCATATTTGGAATGGGATTTTGACCTAATCCCCAAAACTCTCTAGCTTCAGATGCAGCTAACTCTATAGAATCTATTGCTCCTTCAGATAATTCTGGAAGATTAACTATAGGAAACTTTATATACTCTGCAATGCATCTATATATTTTAGAGAGAAACAAAAGTTTAAGCTTTTGAGCCTCTAAATCCTTTTTGGGCGTTGTACTTAAAGATCTAAAATAAGTATTGCCTATATGTACAACCTCATTTTCATCCTCAAAAAAGAAGTTTCTTGGGAATTGAAGGTACTGTTCTAACTTAAATAACATTTCAGAGCTGGGTACTGACTTACCGTGTTCATATTTAGATATCATTTGTTTAGTAACACCTAATAATTCAGCTAGATCATTAATGGTTTTCCCTCGATATACTCTCCCCATTCTTAATCTCATGCCATTAAATACACTTTTAAACATTTCGATACTCCTTTCAAGGAGAGATCTTGTTAACTTTTACTTTCTTTAACCTCATCTAATTCTATATTGAATTCTAGAGGTATATCATGTTGATCGTTCTCCGTAATTTGTGTATTATTGATATCTTTATAGTCAACTTCAATAATATTATTCCAATTTTCTTCATAGAAATCATCTAGGTTCTCGTTAGTTAACACAGCACCAAATTCTACAATTTCATCTTTATATGTATCAAACAACACAATACAAAACCGTTTTACCTGCTCTTTGTATTCATGAAGTATCGACGTTAACATGTTGTCCTTTTCCGATTGGTTCATTCCTAAGTCCATAGACACTTGATGTGGATTTAACTGTGCAGTAGGAATTTCAAATTCCATCCCACGGTTAAAGGATGATAAACCTTGGAGATAGTATAAGGTTCGATTTCTGTTAACCGTTTTTTGTCTATGAATAAAATTTTTCTTCTTTACGAATGCATATAAAAAACCAGTTTCTTTATCTAATAAAAATGCTATAGGCCAGCCACCTCTTTTTGCTTTAAGCGATAAGGCATTTGCAGAAGGTGTATCATGATAAATACGATTATAAATAAATGACCATGAAACAAGTCCATATCCGTTATTAAAACTGGAATGAATATTCTCAAAGTGGCTTTTAAAATCGACTAAACCGTTGTTAAGTGCTTTAAACATAAGCTTTTTATTTTCATCAGAAACTGGAATTTCATATTTTTTCATATTTCACCTCATATGTATATTTTTAAACTATTTTACACTTTTTTTTAAAAAAGTCAACCTAATGATTCTTTCTATAAAACGAAAAAGGTTCCGAAGCATTTTTAGATGTATTTTTTAAAAGTGTTTATATAATGTTCATTCGAGCATATTGAGACTATTTTATTACTTAAAAAGCATTTGTAACAATTACGAAGACTTTTCTAAAAAAGGTTTATCAAATTGGCAACTATCACCAATATAAAGGTCTCAAAACACTTTTAAAAAAGCCTATGTATAGTATTAACAAATTCAATACAAATGGAGGGAATAATATGAAGAACTCAAATGTAGTAGATTTTTTCTCAAAACAATCATATTCAGAAATTACAACTAAAAAATCTCATAACAATGATGAACTTACAGAAAAATTTGGTGTTTATTTAGGATGCCTAATGAAAAAAGATACAATCGCAATTCGGAACTTAATAGGGGAATTGGAATTTAAAAGTGAACAGATTAATCAGTTAACAACTGAATGGGAACGTCTGTATAGTGAACATCAGGAACTACTCCATTATTGTTTAGACTTCTTAAAAAACCCTAGAACTAAGGATATTAATTCAGAAAAAGATTACGTTATGATCAGTGAAGATGGTCATACTTGGGTTATTTATGATTATGAGAAAGCTAATCAATGAAAGAAAAATAAGTAAGAAAAGTAGAAAGAGAGGTAATTGATATTATGTTGGATAGATTAAAAAACCATTTCAAAGATGTTACTTTATCTTGTTCAAATTGTGGTAAAGCAGTTGAAGAAGGAGAACAATTTTCAATAACTTTAGTGTTACCTGAAGAAAAAAATATGCCTGTTGGACAATTAGATAAAGTATTAGCTAAAAGAGCTATTGAAATTTTATGTAGCAGTTGTAAATAAGATTGGGGATAACCATCATTTATTGTCCACTCGAAAAAATAAGCAGATTCGAAAAGTCGAATCTACTTATTAATTTGAACTACATCAACAATCAAGTTAAACAGAGCCAAAGTATTAAAAGCAGTGGGGGCTTCATTTGAAAATCCACTGTTCATGCATTAATTAAACTTATTTTTTCTCATACGGGTACTACAAAAGAAGAAGCTCAGGCTATTTTGGATCTTTTAAATTTTTTACTTTGTTTATTCTTATGCCAAAGTCATACGGTTGACTGAAATAAATCTGACCACATGAAAGACATTCAACATCACATAGACGGTCATAGTTGATTTTATCTTTTATGGGGTCTGGATACTCTTCTACTCGTACTACAGACAGAATTCCACCGCATTTACACTTCAATTGAATCACCCTAACGTAGTTATTTTCTAATTTCATTATACATTTTCAAATACATAAGAGGTGAGTCCTTTAATTTTCCCTTTGTTGTATTGGAACTTGTCAAAATGATAGATGATAGATATTGTAGAAAGAAATCATCTTTAAAGTGTACATTCTAATCGATGTAAACTGTTCATTACTACACAGCCGACTACAGATGGGAGATTAACAGACTGTTATTTGGTAAGTTGATAATAAACTTTTAATTACGGAGAAATCATAGCTCCCCTTTTAAACTCATCTATTACACTGATAATCTTCTGAGAATTCAGTACAGTGAAAACCCAAGTATTTACAAGAAAATATTCTTTATGTATAATGAAGGATTCTTTATAATATAGTTGTTGATAATTGTCACAGGAATATACGTTCTGTTATAATAGTGAAAATAAGAAACAATGAAGTATCGGAGTGAAGAGAATGTCAAATCGAAAACCTACAGTAATTGATATGTTTTCTGGTTGTGGAGGATTATCAAGAGGATTTATGGATGCAGGTTATGAAGTTTTATTAGGAGTCGATAACGAGGCTATAGCCCTTAAAACATTTAAAGAGAATCATGGACAATCTGAAGTATTGCAGGCAGACCTTTTTGATCCTGCAACCATTCTTGAAATGAAAAGAATCGTAGGTAATAAAACAGTTGACCTTATTGTTGGTGGTCCTCCATGTCAAGGTTTCTCATTAACAGGTACAAGGGATGCTGACGATAAGAGAAATACTTTATTCAAATCTATGATTGAAGCTGCAAAAGTTTTTGATCCGCAGGCATTTGTTTTAGAAAATGTACCCGGATTCGCTACTTTATATAAAGGAAAGGCAAAAGATGAAATTATAAAAGAATTTTCCAAATTAGGTTATACAGTAAATTTTGAGGTATTATATGCCCCAGATTACGGTGTCCCTCAAATACGTAGAAGAATATTTTTTGTAGGTATTAAAGGTGAGACAAGATTTAACTTCCCTGAGCCAACACATTTTCCACACGAATATGTAACCTGCGGTGATGCTATTAGTGATTTGCAGGATAGGGAAGCTGAACTTGGGAAAGAAATTGATGTTTATGTAAACGAGCCATTATCAGATTACCAAAAAGTCATGAGAGCTAAAACTTCTGTGTTATACAATCATGTGGGTACGCGTCATACAGATCACGTAAAAGAAGTGATTTCACAGGTTCCAGAGGGTGGGAATCATAAAGATCTACCACCGGGAGTTGGAGATAGCAGGAAATTCAATGAAGCATGGACAAGATATCACAGTAAAAAACCTTCTAAAACAATAGATACAGGCCATAGGAACCACTTCCATTATAAATATGATCGTGTCCCAACCGTGAGAGAAAATGCGCGTTTGCAAACTTTTGCAGATGATTTTGTTTTTTATGGAACGAAAACACAACAATATAGACAAGTTGGAAACGCCGTACCTCCTTTGCTCGGATATCATATAGCTAAAAAATTAAAATCCTATCTTAAAATCGAACAAGTAGTGAGGTAAAAATGGGGAAAATTAATGTTATTGATATATTTGCAGGATGTGGTGGCTTATCTGATGGATTTAAGAAGTCAGGAGCTTTTAACTTACTAGGAGCAGTAGAGTGGGAAACTGCTCCTGCACGTAATTTAATAAATCGATTAGAAACTAGATGGGGTTATAGGGATGCAAAAGAACGAGTTTTAGTCTTTGATATACAA
>JAENZK010000124.1 GCA_016841285.1 Guptibacillus hwajinpoensis
AGTCAAATACATTTGAAATAAGTGGTGTTTCTTATACCTTGCAGAATACTGGCAGTGCAACGATAACAACAAAAACAGATGTAGATACGGCTTATAATAATATTAAAGAATTTGTTGATAAATATAATGCATTAATTACAACCTTAAATGGAAAAGTAAATGAACCAAGATACCGTTCCTTCCAGCCATTAACCTCTGAGCAAAAAGAGGCGATGAGTGATAAAGAGGTTGAACTATGGGAGGAAAGAGCAAAAAGTGGTCTGCTAAAAGGAGATTCTGTCATTAGGAGCGGTCTGTCCAATATCCGAATAGATGTCTATTCAAAGGTTGTTCCAGGAGATAAAGGTATTAATAGCAACTATGATACATTGACAGAAATAGGTATTACCACTACTAAAACGTATATGGATGGTGGCCTTTTAGAAATAGATGAGACAAAATTAAGAGACGCCCTAAGCAAAGATCCAAATGCAGTATATGAATTGTTTACAAAGACAACTGATTCCGATCTTATTAATAAAGCAACGAAAGACATGACATCTGCAGAAAGACAAGAAAAATACAATGAATCTGGTCTGGCAGTTCGTCTACGGGAAACACTTTTTAATACAATAGATAAGGTTGAAGAAAAGGCTGGAAATCAATTTACAACCCTTACAAATTATTCAATTGGTAAAAATATTGATGATATAGATGATCGAATCGATGATTTCGAAAGACGTTTAAAAGATATTGAAAATCGATATTGGAGTCAATTTACCGCGATGGAAAAAGCAATGCAGAAAGCGAATGAACAAAGTTCTTATTTAATGCAACAGTTCTCAAATATGTAGTTTTAAAAGGAGTGCAAGTTAAATGGCAATGAAAAACCCATATCAAACCTACCAGCAAAATTCAGTTGAAACAGCTTCTCCTGGAGAACTTACCTTAATGTTATACAGTGGTTGTATCAAATTTATTAGACAGGCAAAAGAAGATATTAAAGCTAATAATATTCAAATGAAAAATACTAATATTCTTAAAGCTGAAGCTATCATCCATGAATTAATGGTTACATTAAAAATGGAGTTACCGGTAGCAAAAGATATGATGAGAATGTATGACTATATGTATAGGCGTTTAGCCGAAGCTAATGCTAAGAATGACATTGACATTTTAATCGAAATAGAAGGCTACGCCATTGAATTTCGTGATACTTGGAAACAGGTTATTCAAGAGGTAAGAAAACAAAAGTATCAAGACGGTCAAGCGTAGTGTCAGCAGTTAATAGGTTGCTAGAAGTTAATCAAGCATTTTATAATTTCCTAAAGCAGGGGATGCCTGAAGAGGAACGGGAAGGCTTTATTCAAAAGATTAATGATTTTATTAAGGATAGGCAGCAGTTAATTGAAGGCATTCAAGAGAATTGTTGGGAAAATGAAAAAAATCAGATTAAAGAAATTATTAGATTAAATAGCGAGATTGATTCAATGCTGGAACATTATTTTACCACTATAAAAATGGACATCAAGAGCATAAAAAATAAAAAGAAAACTACGAAAAAATATTCAAATCCATATGAATCAGTAAATTTTGATGGAACCTTTTTAGATAAGCGTCGATAATATTTAGTACTATTAAATTTTGATAAATCAAATACAGATCCTGTCCAAAGTTTTTGGGGACGGGATCTATTTATTTGCTCATATGTTCCTTAAAACTTCTCCTTAATTTAATACTAATTCTCTTAAATAGTGATTTATCCCTATTAAAATAGTCTTATCAAGATACTATAATAGATTTGAATAATCCAAAAAGACCAAGTGAAAAAGGCAAATCACGGGAAACCGTGAGACGCAAAGCCAAGGGCCTGAACCATATGATACTTTCAGCATGGATGGCAGCCGGTTGCCACAAGGAATCATAGTCTCTTAACCTATGAACCTTGTTTTAGGTTCATTTTTCATTTGTGCCTTTTTACGAAAGGGTGAGACTTTAGATGAAAAAATTTATTTTGCGCAAAACTTCGTATTTTGCATTGATTCTGCTTGTCCTGCAATTATTTCTTCCATTAGCAGGCGCATTTGCAGAAGAAAGCAGCATTTTACCTCCTAGTAATTTATCAGTACAACAAATAACGTCAGATGATGTAAAACTAACATGGAGCTCAGTTTACGGAGCAACTGGTTATAATGTCTATGAAATTACAGAAGGTCAACTTATTCTTCTAGGCAAGGTCACAACAACATACTATACTTTAAATAATCTTGAAGAAGGCTCCTACAGATATGTTGTATCAACATTAAGCGCAGAAGGTGAATCAGGTCCAAGTGCTCCGGTAACTGTAGATATTGTTTATCCAGATATGGAAGCACCATCAACCTTAACTCAAACTATTAAAAATGGTAATGACATTGTCTTAAACTGGAGTTCATCTGCGTATGCAGAAGAGTATAATCTCTATCAAATATCTGGAGACGGTCAAAAGACTTTGGTTACCACTACAACAGGAAGATCATACACTGTCGGTAATGCACCTGAGGGACAATATACATTCTCTGTATCTGCAGTTAATTCTTTATACGGTGAATCCCCACTCTCAACTGCAGTAGATTTAGAGATTATACATCCTGTGCTTGGGGCACCTAATAATTTTACATTTACTATAACAAACGGGAATGATGTAACACTTAAATGGGATTCCGTTCCTTATGCTTCTGATTATAAGATCTATAAAGTAGTTGACGGTGAAAAAGTATTGGAAAGTACTGTAACAAGTACAACAGTAAAATATACGAATGTTTCAGCTGGAACTTACGTATACGAAATACATTCCAACAGCGATCGTTTTGGTGAATCAGTAGAAGGCAGCCAATTAACAATGACTGTTGGTGAAATTAAAATGACTGCACCAAGTAATTTTACATACACTCTAAAAAACACGAATGATATTGTTTTGACTTGGGGAAGTGTGCCTTATGCGACGGGCTATAAAATCTATCAAGTCATTGATGGTCAAAAAATATTAAAGAGTAATGTAACAGGGACAAGCGTAACTTATACTAAAATGCCTGCAGGTGATTATGTTTACGAGGTTTATTCCTACAGTGATCGTTTTGGTGAATCGGCAGAGGGAAGTCAAGTTTCATTGACAATTGAAGGTGTAGCCATGGGCGCACCAGGAAACTTTGAGTACCAGATTCAACAAGGTAACAACATTGTTCTGAACTGGGCAAGCGTAACAAATGCAGAAAGTTATAAAGTCTATCAAATTGTAGACGGACAAAAAGTATTAAAAAGCACGGTAACTGGTACAGCTGTTACCTATAGCAACATGCCCGAGGGAGAATATACGTTTGAAGTTCATTC
Source organism: Guptibacillus hwajinpoensis (assembly GCA_016841285.1). Lineage (GTDB taxonomy): Bacteria > Bacillota > Bacilli > Bacillales > Bacillaceae_J > Schinkia. Next base: position 3,349 of record JAENZK010000124.1, read on the forward strand.
ATACTCGTCTCGCTTTGGTGAATCTGAGGAAGGCAGCCAGCTTTCCATCTCACTAGTGCATCCAACGATGGAGCCGCCAGCAAGCCTAGTGCAGGCGGTTAAAAGTGAAACTAGTTTTACATTGAGCTGGGAAGCTTCACAATATGCAACAAATTACAAAGTCTATCAAATGATTAATGGACAAAAGGTATTGAAAAGTACAGTGACTAGTACCAGCGTTACTTACTCTAACATGGCTCCAGGCGAATATACTTATGTTGTTCACTCCAACTCCTCTCGTTTTGGGGAGTCAGCTGAAGGGACTCAATTGACGTTTACGATGGCTGGCCAAGTGTTAGCCGCACCAACAAATGTGACTTATACAATTGTAAATGGAAATGATATTAAGTTAACCTGGACGGCTGCAGAGTATGCGACAGGCTATAAAATCTATCAAATCATTGATGGCGAGAAGGTTCTGAAAAGCACAGTAACAAGTACGTACACAACGTATACTAATCAACCGGGCGGAAATTATCAGTATGTAATTCACGCTTACTCAACTCTTTTCGGTGAATCACCGAAAGGAACAACGGTTACAATTCCTTTAGAACTTCCTATTATGGAAGCTCCAAGTAATGTAAGTTATAAGATACAAAACGGAAATTACGTTGTTTTAAGTTGGGCTGCAGTTCAATATGCAAATAGCTATAAAGTATATGAACTAATCGATGGGGAAAAGGTGTTGAAAAGTACTGTTTCTTCCTTGACAGCTACAATTTCGAATGTACCAGCAGGTAATCATACTTATGTTGTTCATTCTGTTAGCAGTCGCTTTGGTGAATCACCTATCGGAAGCGAAGTTTCTATATCGATGAATGAATATACAATGCCAGCACCAGAAAACATAACTCAGAGCATTAAAAATGGAAATGACATTGTTTTGAAGTGGGATCCTGTCACATATGCAACTGCATATAAAGTGTATCAAATAATGGATGGCCAACCGGTCTTACAAAAAACAATAACTACCAATTATGTGACATTCACAAATATGCCGGAGGGTAATTACACATATGAGGTTCATTCTTATAGCACTCGCTTTAATGAGTCTCCGGAAGGCAGCGAAGTTTCTTTTGAATTAATAATCTCTGAAATGCGGGCGCCGGAAAATCTAACGCAAAGTATCAGGAACGGAAATGACATTGTTTTAAAATGGGATCCTGTTACATATGCAACAGCATATAAAGTGTATCAAATCATTGATGGTCAACCTGTCTTGCAAAAAACAGTGACTAGCACGTCTGTGACACTTGCAAATATGCCTGAAGGTAACTACACCTACGAGGTTCATTCCTATAGTACGCGCTTTAATGAGTCTCCAGAGGGCAGCCAAGTTTCGTTGGAATTAATTTTTCCGATTATGCAGGCACCAGAAAATCTGACAGAGACTATCACAAATGGAAATGACATTGTCTTGAAGTGGAATGCTGTCACATATGCAAAATCTTACAAAATATATCAAATTATTGATGGGCAGCCAATTTTACAAAAAACTGAAACTGGTACATCGGTGGCATTTACAAATATGCCGGAAGGGGATTACATCTACGAGGTTCATTCCTATAGTGACCGCTTTGGAGATTCTCCTGAAGGAAGTTCCGTGAATTTTAATCTGACATGGCCAACTTTAGTACCGCCACAGTTAACAGGTACTGTTTTTAACGCCAATAATATAACTTTAACATGGCAGAAAGCTACTTGGGCAAATGAATACCGTGTTTACCAAATTACAGGTGATACAAAAAAATTGATTTACAAAGGGACGGCATTAAGCTATAAAGTCTATAATTTGACGGAAGATACACATTCCTTTGAGGTGACACTATACAGTAACCGCTTCGGAGAATCGAAGCCGTCAGAGCAAGTAACGGAGAATATTGTTTACCCAATCATGCAGCCGCCAACAGCAAGTCTGAAGCTGCTTAGCAATACAAGTGCTCTCATTATATGGGATTTTGTCACTTACGCTAACGGCTACAATATCTATGAATTGATTGATGGTAAGCCAATTCTAGTAGCGGAGAAAGTAAATAATTTATCTTATACTATTTCAAATCTATCATATGCAAATCACGAGTATTATGTGACTTCATATAGTAATTCTTTTGGCGAATCAGAGCCGTCCAATATTGTTCTTGCAAAATTAATTGTTGATACTGAAGCACCTGTAACAACAATAGATGCACCATCAGATTGGACAAAAGAAAAACCGGTCATTACCTTGTCAGCAACGGATAATGAGACTGGAGTAGCAAACACCTATTATTCTGTGAACGATGGTGAATTTGTTGAAGGAACTACTTTTACAATAGAGGAGGAAGGTGTTCATAAAGTATCCTTCTATTCTGTCGATAAAGTAGGAAATATAGAACAAGCGAAAACTATTTATGTTAAAGTTGACCAAACAGCACCAGTAACGGAAGTGAATGAGATTCCGTCTGGATTTACTAAACCATTTACTGTGAACCTTGATGCAATTGATGAACAAAGTGGAGTGGCAATGACCTTCTACTCTATTAATGGTTCAGAATATGTGGAGGGTACGTCTTTCCTAGTAGAAAAAGAGGGAGTCAACGAGATTTCGTTCTATTCGATTGACCAAGCAGGCAATAAAGAAGATGCACAAACTGTAACAGTGAAAATTGATAAAACATCGCCAGTTACAGTAACAAATGCTCCTGATACCTGGAGTAAAGAAAATGTAACAGTGAATCTAACTGCGACAGATGAACTTAGTGGAATTAGTAAGACTTTTTATTCTATTAATGGTGCACAATACGTGGAAGGTACATCGTTTACGGTAAATGAAGAAGGTATTCACAAAATTTCCTTCCACTCAGTCGACAACGCAGATAACACAGAACAGGCACAATCTATTGAAGTTAAAATCGATAAGAGTGCACCAATCATTAGCGTTGAGTTGAATGAAGAGTATAAATTAGGTGAAAGCTTACCAATCGTATACACAGCGGCAGATGAATTATCAGGTGTTGTCTCTGAACAATTAAATGTATTTAGTCCGAATAATACGTCTGGGCAACTGGTGAATAATGGAGATTCTATTACACTAGATAAACCGGGTATTTACAAAGTGGTAGTGACTGCAACAAACGGTGCTGGTTTAACGACAACAATTGAAAAGCAATTTGTTGTATTTATCCCAGCTACAATTGAAGTGACACCAAAAGTTATAAAAGGTAATAAAGGTGAGTTCACAGTTCGTGTAAATGCTCCAAACGCATATAGCAGCAAAGGATTTGACTTAAATACAGCAACATTAAATGGAGTAAACGCACTAACTAGTAACAATGGTTATTACAACCAAGCGAAGAATGGACAATTCAAATTTGAACGTTCCGACTTCAACTGGACACCATCTGAGATGGTAGTTGAATTCCGTGGATTCCTTGATGGATATCTTGTAGTGGGTCATACCGCTGTTAAAGTACAAAAATAAAGCTTTTTAGAGGGGCTCCCAAATGATGATTGGGGGTCCTCTTTAATTAAATTTTTCTAAAGAATACAATAATTTTCTGATATAATAGTTATTAACTTTACTAAAGTAATTACATAACTAAGGATGATACACCTTGAGAATTTATCATAATATTCCTGCACTAAATGCATTAAGAGTTAATCAAAAGAATATAAACCAATCAACAAAAATACTTGAGCAGCTTTCTTCAGGAATTCGAATTAATAAAGCTGCAGATGATGCAGCTGGTCTTGCCATTTCACAAAAGATGAGAAGTCAAATTCGTGGCTTAGAAAAGGCAGAACGAAATATACTTGATGGAGTTTCACTTATTCAGACTGCTGAAGGTGGACTTCAAACTATACAGAAAATGTTGCAACGTGCTCGGGAATTAGCCGTTCAAGCTGCGAATGATTCTTTTACTGATACTGACCGAGAATTAATACAAAATGAAATTGATAAACTAAAGCAGGGAATTGACCAAATTGCAAATCAAACTCACTTTAATAACATTTACCTTCTAAATGGTGGTCTTGGTTCGACTCAATCACCTGGAGGAGGGAGTATATCTTCCCCTGATTGGGCTGATAATGTTTTACAGGATCCTGTTATTAATTCTCAGGGCCAATTATATTTTTCAACAAATGAAGGATACCCTGATAGTACGATTGATGATAATCAACGTTTAGTCTATGACAGTGGAACAAGCGCCATTTATTCTAAGCCCTCTGTTTGGATAGATGGTGATCAAGTTTATTTAGATCAATCTATGACATACAACTCAAGTACCAAGGAATTTACAGATGGGGCAAATGGTTTAAAAGTCACGCAATTGGTAGAAAAGGCTGGTTATTATAAGGATAAATTTGAAGTAAAATACATTATAGAGAATACTTCATCTTCAAACAAAAATATTGGCTTTCAATTTCATATGGACACAAAAATTGGGGATGATGATGCGGCGCCTTTCATCGTTAATGGGACTAATATTTTTAATAATATTGAATATAGCGGGAATAATGTTCCAGATTCATTTATTGTATATAATAACACCAACACTGGTACTAGTAATAATGAATTACAAGCACATGGTATATTAAAAACAACGACGATTACCCATGGAGCGGGAGCAACATCAACTTTTGATATACTTATACCTCCAGATAAGTTTAGAATTGGGCGCTATTCAGAAGTTGACGACAGAAGTTGGACAACCACAACAGGGACAAATCCATTTGGTGACAGTGGCTACAGTGTAATTTGGGATGAAAGAGCATTAGCTCCTGGTGAGAGTATGGAGGTTAATACATTTTATGGTATATCTGTTCCTCCTACCATTAGTGATCCACCTGGTCCAGATAATAATTTTAATGGTCCCCTTAAGATTCAAACAGGCCCAAATGCGGGAAATATATTTGAGATAGAGTTAACTGATGCTAGAACTAATGCATTAGGGATTGATAATCTATCAGTTTTAACATCTACTAATGCGCAATCTGCCATTGGGCTCATAGATGTAGCTATCCAAAAAGTTTCTTCTGAACGTAGTAAGTTTGGTGCATTCCAAAATGCGCTTGAACATATTTTTAATAACGCTGGAAACTATAACGAAAATATTACAGGAGCTGAATCACGAATTTCAGATGCTGATATGGCGCTTACGATGACAAAGTTTGCTAAAAGTAATATTTTGAATCAATCATCACAAGCGATGTTGGCTCAATCCAATCAAATGCCCCAAGGTATCTTACAGTTATTAAAGTAAGTAATTAAAAGGGTTACGAATCTATTTCAATGGATGGTAAAAACGGGGACATTTAAGTCCCTGTTTTCCGTTTAATTCTTGATTAATTTATCATATACAAGATAAATAAATTCCTCTGTATTTCTTTGTGTATTAATAAATAGTAACCTCGTATTATCTGAATCCCAATACTTTTGAATCTTTTTATATAGGCTGTGTGAATTATACGATGTTACAAAAATAAGAGCATCCATCTTTTTAATAAAGTCCAAGCTAATACTTAATTGTTCAGCTCCGACAATTTTTATACTTGGCAAGATACGTTTAATATTCTTGTGAAAATTAGGATGGCCCCCAATTAGAGTTAATTTAAAAGATTTAATATGATCAATTTTCTCTTCTAGATCAATTTGATCGAGTTCGGGAATAATTTCCTCTCCACTAAACAATGTTTCACGAAGAATTTGAAGTTCTTTTTTATTTTTATCTCTCTCTTCGTCTAAAACAATTTGTTGTTTTTGCTCCTTTTTTAAGCTATTTAATTCTAATAAAAGACGATTATTCATCTCTTTCAATTGCGCCATTTCTTCCTTCAAGCTTTTTAACTTTTCGTTTTGATTCTGATTTTCCTCCATTTGCTTTAAGATTTCGTTTGAATATTTCATTTCAATTGATAACTGATCTAGTTCAGGCTTATTGCGAAATTCATTAATTTCTTTAATTAATGAAAGCAAAAACAGTCCTTCCACAATATGCACTGATAAATTAGAAAATGTGGCGTTTGTAACTGAAATATGATTCTTTGACTTTATGTATAGTTTATAAAAATCTTCATTTGTAAAACTCATACGGCTAAACAATTCAAAAAAGTTAAATTCAAAAATTTGCAATACGTGCCTCATAGCCATGTAACTACCCACGTACTTTTGTGGAACGTTAGGTGAACCTTCTAAAAAATCTTTAAACAATTGCTGCTTTTTTAATGAATTTCCTGTTAACTCTTTATATAGTTTTTCTGCTGCAACAATATCACTACGATTATAAGTTGAAGTATCAGTTGCTGCTTTTTTCAATATAACTGCATTTGAAAGTCCAGCAATTATGACCTTTTTGATTTTATATCCGATTTCAGCATCTTCCATTGGAATTTCAATTGAGGTAAGACCCCTGCACTTAAAAGTAAATAAATAATAGTAGTATAGCGGATATTCGAAACCATTTTCACTCGTTAAATTAATAATTGAAATATCGTAATTTTTATTTATGAAATTCATTAACCTTACTAGATTCGGGCTTTTATGAGAGTATGCAAAATCATATAATTTTTTAGAAGCACGTTTAATAAGTGATAAAATCCAACTATCAACCTCGTTTTGATCTTTCTTTAATTTATGCAGATAAAGGTATTCTGCCTTCTTAATATCACTACGGTGCACAAGTAACATGGAGTCTATATATTCTTTATAAAACATTCTTTCTTCTTTTATTTCTTGATAGATCTCCGTACGATATTTTTCAAATTCTTCATTTACATGCTTAGCTACATTGGGGTTTTTAGCCAAGTGAACTAAAGTAACTTCTGTTAATAATTCGTTTATATCTTGTAAATCTATATTAAAACTAGGTAATAATAAATCGGGGTAAATACTAGTAGGTATACGCTTGGAATCCATTTTTCTTTCAATCTCCTTTTGAGAACAATTTAATAGTATCTTTTTAATCAATCAAGGTTTCTCTGTCAAAAATCTACTTAATACCTCTTTTGCTACAGTTATTCGTGTGCGCACAATCATTGGCTTTTTCCTAATTTCAATCACCTTTCAATGTTATGCTTATTGAAAATTGGATTTTTAGTTGAGAAACTCAAGCGGTTGCAAGAAGGGGAAAAAGTTTAATAAGAACGTAAGAGAACAGGTCCATAGCCCGTCCTGTTTAATCATGGTCAAACACCAACAACTTACTAAAAATCGCTTCAAGGTCAATGTTTATACAAGATAACAATTCTGATCGAACAACATCCTTATATCTGTATGTGTTTGCTAAAATGTATTTTTTATCTGTAAGAACAAATTGATCAACGTACAAATGAACGGGGTCGACAATCCAATATTCTTTTACACCGAATCGCTCGCATACTCTTTTTTTGCGGATTTTATCATTGTAGCTTGTACTAGGTGAAAGGATTTCAATGATGATGTCAGGGGCTCCAATAATCTTTTTTTCTGTCACGATTTGAAGGTTTTCATTAGTGATATAAATGACATCAGGCTGGAATTCGTTTTCCTCATCAAACTTGACGTCGATAGGTCCGATAAGTACAAGTCCTTCAGCAACGCATAAGTCTTCGAAACATTTCACAAAATAAGTGACTAATTGTTGGTGTCTAATGACCGTCGCTTCTTGCCTATCATAACGAACTCCTTCAATTAATTCATACCGTTCCTCTTTATAATCATATGGATGCAGTTCTTCTGTTACTTTCGCTTTTTTACTTGACATTAAACTCACATCCTTACATTTTTTAAAATTTAGTATACAATATTTTTTGTGAAAATTAGTAATTGATATCTAGCTGTGCGAAAAGGCTTTACCGTAGCATCATTCTGTCAACACAAATTTCTCGGAAATTCAATGTGTCACATTTCCTCCATATTTTACAAAAAAGTTTAACCTTTTTACTGTTTCAGCAGGAATTGGATAGGGTAAAATAGAAATATAATAACATAGCACAAATCAAGGAGGGGTACCCATATGAAATTCAACATTCGGGGAGAAAACATCACAGTTACTCCAGCAATCAGAGAATATGTGGAGAAGAAAATTGGCAAGCTTGAGAAATATTTTGAGCAAACACCAACTTCAGATGTGAATGTAAATTTAAGTGTATATAATAACGAGCAAAAAATAGAGGTTACGATTCCTATGACAAATCTTTTGCTTCGTGCAGAGGAAAGTCATGTTGATATGTATGCAGCTGCTGACCTAGTAGTGAACAAGCTAGAGCGTCAAATCCGCAAACATAAAACTAAAGTAAACCGTAAGCTTCGTCAGGCTGAAGAGTCTCCAAGATTCAGCTTTGCTGAAACTGTTAGTGCAAACGGACAAGATGACAATGGCGACGAAGATTTCGAAGTTGTTCGTAATAAGCGTTTTGACCTAAAACCAATGGATTCTGAAGAAGCTATTCTTCAAATGAATATGTTAGGTAATAACTTCTTCGTAATCGTAAACGATGAGACAAACAGCACCAACGTTGTATACCGTCGTAATGATGGCAAATACGGTTTAATTGAAGCTCAATAATTGAATTCATTTTGAACTCTTAGGCGCAGTCAACTTTGGCTGCGCCTTTTAATGGTTTTTCGAACCTTAAAAATACTACCATCAACAAATTCTACTACCATTCCACAATACCCACCTGTTGTAATGTTTTTCAATTAAATGTTAATATAGAGGATAGGACTCTTCATTATTATAAGGAAGGTCCGACACATAGAATTTGCTGTTATTTTCAGTTTTTTTATACTTATTTTTCAGAGGGTATAAAAAAGCACATCGGAGTTTGCTGGCTACTATTGGCAATTTCCGTGTTGAATTGATTATAGAGGAGCGTAATACAGATATGCTTGGAATTTTAAAGAAGGTTTTTGGGGATCCAAATCAACGCTATTTAAATCGTTATCAAAAAATAGCAGATCAAATTGAAACGCTTGAACCAGATATTCAAAAGCTGTCAGATGACCAGCTTCGTGCGAAAACGGAGGAGTTTAAGGCTCGTTAT
>JAENZK010000125.1 GCA_016841285.1 Guptibacillus hwajinpoensis
GAATTCTAAACTGATTGGCGATACTGAAACTGTGGAGGTGGACTGGATGGAATTAAACACAAATAAAGGTCCTGATGGGGAAACGTGCGTCATTTGTGAACAAAAGAAAGAAAAAGGCATTCATATATATACGCAATTTATTTGTAATGAATGTGAGAAAGAATTAGTTTCAACTGAAACAAATGATGAAAAATACAAACACTTTTTAAATCAGATGCGAAAAATTGCAGAGCCAATGTTAAATTTAAAATAAAAAACAGATCCCATTTTTACTAAGGATCTGTTTTTTTTATTATCTATGCCCTAGCTGAAAGGAAATTTCCTTAGTAGTCTCTACTACCTCCTGAATAATTTTTTCAAGTAAAGGATTCATGCGATCAGTTGGCCCAATTACACTAATTGAAGCATTGACAATCCCATTGGCATTAAATATTGGGGCAGCGACTCCGGTAACTCCTTCATTGCGTAAATTTGAGCTGTATTCATAGCCATTATTTCGTGCGGTTTGAAGTCGATCCTTAATATCTGATGATGTTTTTAATGAATTTTTCGTAAATGTACGAATGTTGCCTTGAAGCACCTCGTCAATAAAGGCTTCTTCTTGAGAAGCTAAAATTATTCGAGAAGCTGAAGTCGCATAGAGTGGAAAGCGACGAAAGGCTTCAACATTAAAACGGATTGGATGTAAAGAATCTATTTTATCAATATATATTGCTTCCTTTCCATCTCTTATACATAAACAAACAAGTTCTTGAGTAGAAGTTGCAATCTTCTTTAAATATGGCTTAACAAAATCGGCTAAATCATGATCTTTAATCACTTTGTTGCCTAATTCAATCAGCTTGTATCCAAGTGAATATTGCTTGTTTATAGGATTTTGCATAATGAATCCTTCACTTTCAAGTGTTACAAGAAGATTGTGTACGGATCCTTTTGAAAGATCCAAATGTCTACTTAATTCACTTACACCCATTTCCTTTGGGCCATCAAGAAAAAGCTTAAGAAGCTGACAGCTGTTTTTAACAGATGATAAATAATTACTCATAGATTTTGTCCCCTTTTCAATTTTTAAAAACCCATACTAAAGGTTTAACTAAACAGACAACACAATAGTATCAAAAAAAATAAAAATATTGCACAATTCATAATCTTTATGCTATTATATCATCATATTCATCTATGGTAAACACCGTTCATCATAGATGAACGATAAAAAGGGGGATTGAGTATGAAAAAAACAGTAAACATTTTAGTAATTTTGGCTCTTTTTTCATTTTTACTAGCAGGATGCGGTTCAAAATCAAATGAATCAACAGCAAACGAACCTGCCACAAAAACAGAGGAAACCAGTAATGCTACTACAGGTGCATTAGAGCCTGAAAATGAATTGATCGTAGCAGGAAATGGAGCTACCGTTGAACAATTAATGAAAGATGAAATTTTTAAGCTCTTTAATGAAAAATACCCAGATGTCAAATTGACGTATGTGAGTGGAGTCTCTACAGAAATTGTAGCAAAAGTAAAAGCTCAAAAGGCGTCACCGCAAATTGATGTTACAATCGTTGAAGGTGGAGAGCAAGAGGCTGGTCGTAAAGAAGGCCTATGGGAACCTCTTACTGAAGATGACATTCCGAACATGTCAAAGGTTGCTAAAGAATTAGCTGTAAAAGAAAATTCAGGTATAGCAGTGAACTTTACACCAATGGGTATTTCATATAATGCAGCACTAGTTAGTGAAAAAGGGTTACCAGTTCCAGCATCATGGAATGATCTGACTAAACCTGAGATAAAAGGTAATATAACTCTTACAGAAATTTCTAGTAACTTTGGACGATCAGCAACCATCATGCTAGCTTATGCAAATGGCGGATCAGAGAATAACATGGATCCAGGTTTTGAGAAGTTGAAAACGATTGCATCCTATATGCCAACATTTGCTAAGAGCTCAGCTCAATTACAACAAAATTTACAAAATAAAACTGCTGCATACACTGCTTGGACGATGGCCAGAAGTATTGTTCAAAAGGATGCAGGATTAGAACTAGAGTTTGTGATTCCGGAAGAAGGCGCTAACTTGGTTTCAAATGTTGCTACGATTGTAAAAGATGCAAAGCATCCAAATGCAGCTAAATTATTTGTAGATTTTCTATTGACAGATGAGGTTCAAAAACTATATGGTACAAAGCTTTATTATAATCCAGCAACAGATGTTCAGTTGCCTGCTGAAATAGCAGAAGTATTAAACTTCGATCGTAGTAAAGTTGTTCAATTTGATTTAGAGGTAGTGGGCAAAAGCACATCAGAATGGATCGATCGATTTAACCGTGAAATCGCGCCAGAAGTAGGGAAATAGGTGATTAACTATGACAAAAGACTTTGATGTTGAACTTCATAATATACAAAAAATGTTCGGCTCAAATGTTGTTGTTGATAATTTTAACCTACAAGTTGAGAAGGGAGAATGTATCTCCTTTCTTGGCCCTTCGGGGTGTGGGAAAACAACAACGCTAAATATGATTGCAGGGTTCTTGGAACCAGATCAAGGAGATATTTTAATTAAAGGGAAACGGATGAATGGAGTTCCTTCTAACAAGCGTGAGTTAGGAATGGTCTTTCAAACATACTCTCTTTTTCCCCATATGACCGTTCAGGAGAATGTTGCATATGGTTTGAAATTGAAAAAGGTTGCAAAGGATGAAATTGCAAGACGAGTAAAAGAAGTACTTGAAATTGTAAAACTACCTCATTTGGCAGAGCGTTACCCTAAACAACTATCAGGTGGTCAAAGACAAAGAATCGCCATCGCAAGGGCACTTGCCACTAAACCTTCCTTATTATTGCTTGATGAACCATTAAGTAATCTGGATGCAAAACTCCGTGAAGAGTTACGAGACGAGTTGAAGAGGCTCCAAAAGGAAATTGGTGTAACTACCATATTTGTTACACATGACCAAGAGGAAGCTCTTTATTTATCCAATCGAATTGTTGTCCTAGATCATGGAAAGGTTGAGCAAATTGGAACCCCATGGGATATTTACAACAGACCTGCTACAGAATTTGTTCATACGTTTATTGGGAAATCAAATCGAATGGAAGGACAAATTCAATCTCAGGAAGGAAATAAGTTTACCTTTATGACGGATGCAGGTTTTATATTGTTTGGCATTCGTAGAGGCCATAGCTTTAGTACTGATGAAAAGGTTTCAATTTATGTTCGACCTGAGAAAATTAATATATCTAGAGAGGAAATTCCTTCTAATGGGAGTAATCAAGTTGTAGGTACTGTTAAATTGACATCATTTTTGGGTGCTTATACTGAATGTGAAGTGGAGGTTGCCCATTATACAGTAAGTGTAAGGTTACACGATTCCCACCAAGAAGTCCAATATAAGACGGGAGAAAAAGTATATCTTCAATGGAAACCGGAGGATGTATTTGTATTCTCCGCTAAGGAGTAGATGTTATGAATGAGAATCGTAAACCATCGATTCAAGCCGTGCTGCTTCTATTGCCAGCAATTATTGTCATTTTAGGAGTATTTATTTTACCGATGTTTTATATATTCATACTAAGTTTTCAAAATGGGGAGGAACAATTTTCATTCGGCAATTATCTTTTGTTCTTTCAAGATTCTTATTATTTAGGTATCCTTTGGCGTACGATAAAGGTTAGCTTGTTCACAGTTATTGCCTGTTTAGTTTTAGGTTACCCTGTAGCACTGTATATGGCAAAAGCTTCAGCAAAGATGAGGGGGTTCATCACATTTTTAATTATCTCCCCACATCTTGTAAGTGTTGTGATACGAAATTTTGGTTGGGTTGTTATTCTTGGAGAAACGGGTTGGATTAATACAACATTGGTTAATCTTGGTATTATAAATGAACCGTTGAAACTATTGTACAACGAATTAGGGGTTGTAATCGGATTAACTGATGCCTATATCGTATATATGATTCTTGGGATTGCAACAAGCCTTTATCAAATAGATCAATCCCTATATAAAGCGGCCGGAATTCTTGGTGCCGGAACACTTCGTACATTTTTCTCAGTGACACTTCCATTAACACTACCGGGAATTATGGCTGGAACAACGCTTGTGTTTAGTCTTTCGATGAGTGCCTACGTTACACCTGCCCTAATGGGGGGAACATCGGTTAAGGTGTTGCCAATTATTGCATATGAACAGGTTATGGCACAATTGAATTGGTCGATGGGGGCTGCCATAGCATTTCTTCTATTAATGTCTACGGTTGGACTTGTGACCTTATTTACACGTTTGATTGAAACTAAAAGGTATAAAGAGGTGTTCTCATCGTGAAAAAAAATCCAATTCTCGGTATTATCACCTTTATTGTTATCTTATTTGTCATTTCACCGTTACTTGTTATCATTCCGACATCACTAACGGCAGCTAACTATTTATCGTTTCCTCCTGAAGGATTTTCCCTAAAATGGTATGCTAAAATATTTGACCGTCAGGAATTTGTAGATTCTTTTATATTTAGTTTGCAGCTTGCCGCCATAACAGCTGTTATTTCAACACTAATAGGTGTATTTGCGGGTCTTGCTTTGCATAAGCATAAATTTCGCGGAAGTGGCTTCTTTACAACATTGCTTATGTCCCCACTAACCGTACCTGCACTTATTATCGGTATCGCAGCCTTATTATTTTTTACACGCATCGGACTCGCAGGTTCATTTCTCGGATTATTACTATCCCACATTTTAATCTCTATACCTTACGTTGTTCGGCTAGTATTAACAGGACTAAGTTCCTTTGATTACACGCTTGAACGCGCAGCTTATATTATGGGAGCTAAATCCTATAATGTATTCTGGGATATTACTTTTCCTTTATTAAAACCTGCAATTATGTCGGGGATGATTTTCGCTTTCCTGACTTCCTTTGACAATGTAACAGTTTCATTATTTATGGTGTCACCAAGTACTACGACATTACCTTTAGCAATTTTTAGCTATATGCAAGAGGTCCTTGATCCACTTGTTGCTTCAATATCTTCTGTTGTTATTTTATTGAGTTTAATATTTATTATTATATTGGAACGCGTATATGGCTTAGATCGTCTTTTTGGCTCTAATTCGCAATCCCATTAATAGAGAGGTCATATTTAATGCCACAACAATTATCATTTTTAAATCAGGTCGAAGCTTATTTACCTGAACTACTCAATTTACTTAAGGAAAGTGTTAACATAGATTCGCCATCTGCGAGTAAGATACAAAATGATAGAATGGCAGATTGGTATAGTAAGCTTTTTACAAGTTTAATTGGTGGCAAGGTTCGTCGAATCAAGCATCCTGAATCAGGAGACAAACTACTTTGCGAATATGGTTCAGGTTCTAAGCATATCCTTATCGTCGGTCATTACGATACTGTTTGGCCGTTAGGAGAAGCAAATCGAAGACCCTTCTATATTAAGGATCAAAAGGCTTATGGTCCAGGTGTTTATGATATGAAGGCCGGTATTTTGCAGGCATTCTTTGCACTAAGGGTGCTTAAGGATACGGGACGATTCCCTGAAAGAAAAAAGGTGGTTATTCTACTGAATAGTGATGAGGAACTAGGGAGTCCGACTTCTCGTGAATTGATTGAAACAACTGCTTCACAATCAGATTTCGCATTTGTGCTTGAACCACCAATGGAACCACAAGGAGCCTTAAAAACAATGAGAAAAGGTAGCGGCCGTTATAAGCTTATTGTAAAAGGTATCTCGGCTCATGCAGGAGTTAGTCCAGATAAAGGTGTTTCAGCTATTCAAGAGCTTGCTTACCAAATTCAAAAATTATATGCTCTTGCAGATCCTGATAAGGGGACGACTCTAAATGTTGGCGTTGTAAAGGGTGGTATTGGGAGTAATGTAGTTGCTGAATACGCTGAAGCAGATATTGATGTTCGGGTACCCAGCTTAGAGGAAGCACAGCGTGTTGATGCACAAATTAAAGCTACTAGGCCCTATCTTGAAAACTCTGAATTGAGTGTTATTGGCGGTATGATTCGTCCACCAATGGAAAAAACTAAGGAAATCGCTACTCTATTTAAGTTAGCACAAGATATAGCAAGGGATGAATTTAATTTTGGTCTAGAGGAAGCGGCTACAGGAGGGGTAAGCGATGGGAATTTTACCGCAGGTATGGGAATTCCCACCTTAGATGGTCTGGGCGCAAGCGGTGACCATGCACATTCACCTCTAGAATATGTACGTATAGATCAAATTCCATTCCGAACAGCACTTTTAGCACGTCTAATTGAAAGCTGTTAATAAATAGCAAAATGACTATCAAAGCTAAAATAGCTTTGATAGTCATTTTTTTAGGTAAAGAAATAATAGGTTTTGCACATTATTGTCTAGCTCCAGCGCCTATCGCCTAGCAAACTTCAGGTCTCCTCCCTACGATAAGTCAACATCGACTCGCAAGCTCGCCGTGTTTCCTTTATCTCAGTCGAAGTCCCTCCAGTTTGTACGGCGATGGGCAAGGCGCTTGCGCTTTTCTTAATTGTTTCATTAATAATTGCAATCATTTAAAATGAATAACGAATGAAAATGAAATGAGGCTCTCCAATGAATCAAGATCTGCTACCTTTATATAATGGTTTACTTAACCATATTGAAACAAAACCTATCTCATTCCATGTACCGGGGCATAAAAATGGTACAGTATTTCCACCGTTTCCTCGAAGTCAGGATGTATTTCAGGAGTTACTTAAAATAGACCAAACGGAGCTTAGGCATCTCGATGATTTGCATGGTGCTACTGGGATTATAAAGGAGGCTGAGGATTTAGCGGCTGATCTTTATAAAGTAATGAGGAGCTATTTTCTTGTCGGAGGATCTACAGCTGGCAATTTAGCTATGATTCTATCAACCTGTGAACAGGATGATATTGTGCTTGTTCAACGTAATAGCCATAAATCCGTACTAAATGGTTTGAAATTGGTAGGTGTCCAGCCGGTTTTCTTATCGCCTGAATATGATGAAAATGGGCAATTTTCAACAAATGTTTCACATGAAACAGTCGAAAAAGCCATAAATATGTATCCTAATGCAAAGGTGCTTATTTTGACTTCACCGAACTATTATGGCATGGTTTCAAGAGAACTCCAGCAAATCATAAATCTTGCTCATGAGAATGGATTAATAGTCCTTGTCGATGAGGCGCATGGCGCCCATTTAATACTGGGTGACCCATTTCCGCCTTCAGCTATACAACTCGGTGCAGACATTGTTGTTCAGTCGGCGCATAAAACATTGCCAGCGATGACGATGGGCTCTTTTCTTCATTATAATAGTCGCCATGTCGATCAAGAAAAATTACAATATAATCTGCAAGTCATTCAATCCAGCAGCCCGTCTTATCCGATTATGGCATCCTTAGATATAGCGAGGTATTACCTGGCCCACATTACTGAAAATGAAAAAGTAAAAATAGTTAATAGCATTAATGATTTTCGAAAACAACTTTCAACGATTAACCAACTCGAGGTCATATCAACTATAACAGAATATAATTTAGGAGACCCATTAAAGGTAATTGTTCAAACAAGATGTTCTTTACCTGGCTATCAGTTACAAAAAGAGTTTGAGAAGTATAATATTTTTACTGAGCTTGCTGATCCGTGGAATGTTCTATTTGTCTTGCCAATAGCTGCAGAAAAGGATTGGACAAGTATCACAGATAAAATTAAACAGTCTGTTCAACTCCTTCCAGTCCAAACGATCCAGCAACCTTCCTACAAAGCTTTTAACAATGAAGGAAAACTTTCAACACTCGCAATACCTTATAAAGAAATGAAAAGATTAAAAAAAGAAAGAGTTCCATTGCTTCAAACGAAAAACCGTATTGCAGCGGCGTCAGTTATTCCTTATCCACCGGGGATCCCGTTGATCCTTGAAGGTGAAATAATAACCAATTCACATATAAACGAGCTACTGGAGCTACTAAATGTAGGGGCATATCTGCAAAACCATAAGGATATTTTAGAAAATGGATTGGAAGTTTTTAAATAAGATTTTTTTGAAAACATATCAGGCATTACAAAATTAGGGTAAAATAAGTGTGAGTCATATATTTTAAACTAGAATTATAAGTGGAGGAAAAAAAATGAGTTATCTCATAACTCTCGAAGGTGTCGAGGGATCAGGAAAATCCACATTAATTAATTATATTAAGGATTTTCTTGAATATAGAGGGAAAAGTATTGTTGTTACAAGGGAACCAGGTGGAATTGATATAGCTGAACAAATTCGTTCAGTTATTTTAGATAAAAATAATACTAAAATGGATGGTCGAACTGAGGCGCTCCTCTATGCCGCAGCAAGAAGACAGCATTTAGTGGAAAAGATTATTCCTTCACTAAAGGAAGACAAAATTGTATTATGTGATCGTTTTATCGATAGTAGTTTAGCCTATCAAGGATATGCTCGAGGTTTAGGGATTGACGAGGTTCTTTCGATTAATGAATTTGCTATTGGAGATTTTATGCCGAATTTAACCTTGTATTTAGACCTTGATCCTCAGGTTGGATTAAATAGAATTAGAAATAATAAAGAAAGAGAAGTAAATCGGTTAGATTTAGAGGAAATGAATTTCCATAATAAGGTGAAAGAGGGATATGAGGAAGTTTTGGTGAAATTCCCTGAAAGAATTGTAAGAATAGATGCTAATCAAGAAATTGAGAATGTATTTTCAGATATTAAAAAGGTTTTAATAGATAAAATAACGTGGTGATTGTATATGCAAACATGGGAAGGGCTACAGGAAACACAGCCCAATGTAGTGAGAATGCTGAAAAATAGTATACTGAAGGACCGGATTGCACATGCCTATTTGTTTGAGGGCGGTCGTGGGACAGGTAAAAAAGCTGTCGGTATTCAGCTTGCTAAAAGTTTTTTTTGCATTAATAAAACAGGTGCTGAACCCTGCAATTCCTGTATTGAATGCAGAAGGATTGAATCTGGTAATCACCCCGATGTTCATCTCCTGTCACCGGATGGTTTATCGTTAAAAAAGGAACAAATAAAAGAATTACAGAGAGAGTTTTCAAAGAAGAGTGTAGAATCTAAGGGGAAAATCTATATAGTTGAGCACGCTGATAAAATGACCAACCAAGCAGCCAATAGTTTATTAAAGTTTTTAGAGGAGCCAGGTGGACAAACTATTGCTATTTTGTTGACGGAACAGGTTCAGCAAATACTGCCAACGATATTATCCAGATGCCAAATCTTGAATTTCCAACCATTAACACCAGATTTACTTTTACAAAAACTGCTTGAACAAGATGTTCCTACTCCTTTAGGAAAAGTTGTTGCCTCACTTACCAATAATATTAATGAAGCACTTGATATAATTTCAAACGATTGGTTTGCACAAGCCCGAAATATAGTGATACAATTAAATGAGGTCCTTTTAAAAAGGGGCCACCACGCTCTATTATTTTTACATGAACATTGGCTGTCACACTTTAAAGAAAAAGAACAGCTTAGTGTAGGCTTGGATTTATTATTATTATGGTTTAAAGACCTTTTATATATCCAAATAGGCGAAGAAAAAAGTTTAATTTATATAGATCAAAAGGAATTGCTTGAGGCACAATCTATGCGGTTTTCGCAAAAAAAAATCGTAGACGATTTAACCGCCATCTTAGAGGCGAAAAAACGGTTAAATGCCAATGTCAATCCTTCATTATTGATGGAGCAGCTGATACTGAAGTTGCAGGAGGGATAATACTTGTATGAGGTAGTAGGAGTTCGCTTTAAAAAAGCGGGTAAAATATATTATTTTGATCCAGGGGAAATAAAGATCGAAAAAGGGGCCTATGTTATCGTTGAAACTGTTCGGGGAATTGAGTTTGGAAAGGCGGTTATCGCCCAAAAAACTGTCGATGATAACGATATTGTATTACCCTTAAAAAAGGTTATTCGCTTGGCAGATGAAAACGACATTAGAAATGTTGAAGAAAATAAAAAAGAGGCAAAAGAAGCTTATGAAGCCTGCACGAAAAAAATAGTAGAGCATGGATTAGATATGAAGCTGGTTGACGTAGAATATACGTTTGATAGAAATAAGATTATTTTCTATTTTACAGCAGATGGCCGCATTGATTTTCGTGAATTAGTTAAAGATTTAGCCGCTATCTTTAGAACAAGAATTGAACTTCGTCAAATCGGTGTTCGTGATGAAGCAAAATTGCTAGGTGGAATTGGGCCTTGTGGCAGAATGCTTTGCTGTTCTACCTTTCTAGGTGATTTCGATCCGGTCTCTATAAAAATGGCAAAGGATCAAAACCTATCATTAAATCCAGCCAAAATTTCCGGACTTTGCGGACGTCTTATGTGTTGCTTAAAATATGAAAATGATGACTATGAGATTGCAAAAGCAGAGTTACCAGACCTAGGAGCCCCTATTCACACACCGCAAGGAGATGGCAAGGTAGTCGGTTTGAACATATTAGAGGGTGTTATTCAAGTTGAATTAACTGAGCCTGAGCGTGTAGTAGAATATACAATTGATGAATTAATGGAGCAAGGGACCGTGTCGTTTTAGCCCACAAAAATAGAGGTGCATTGTAGTGGACAAAAAACAATTATTTGATCGGGTGATTGAAATAGAAGAACAAATCGGTCAATTATATAAACAATTAGGTGAATTTAAAGCACATCTCGCCCAGTTGCTTGAGGAAAACCACCATTTAAAAATGGAAAACCATCACCTAAGACAACGGTTCGAAAAAGAGGATGAACCGGAGCAAAAAGAAACAAAAAGAAAGCTAAACAAAAAGGAAAAGTCAGTGGCCGATATTGGAGAAGGATATGACAACCTCGCTCGACTTTATCAAGAGGGGTTCCATATTTGCAATGTTCACTATGGGTCTTTGCGAAAAGATGGCGACTGCCTGTTTTGCTTATCGTTTTTAAATAAAAAATAGGCTTAGAGGCTGACTCAAAAGGGTCAGCCTTATTTCTATATAAGGAAGGTTATTTGTACATATGGTTGAATTACATGGAGATGAACGTTTAGATTATTTATTAGATGAGCGGATGAAAATTATCCAAAGCCCATCTGTCTTTAATTTTTCATTGGATGCCGTGTTATTGGCAGACTTCGTATACGTTCCTATACAAAAAGGAAGCTTACTTGATTTATGTACAGGCAATGCTGTGATTCCTTTACTTCTAAGCGAACGAACAAAGGGAACCATTACAGGTGTGGAAATTCAGGAGCGCATCTTTGATATGGCTGTTAGAAGTATTCAGTACAATGGTTTAGAGCACCGGATTTCAGTTATTCATGGTGACATTAACGATATGCCAAAAGTATTAGGGAATGCCGGGTTCGATGTCGTTACTTGTAACCCGCCTTATTTTCCAACACCAAGTGAAACAGAATTTAATGAAAACCCGCATCTAGCGATCGCCCGCCATGAAATTTATTGTACTCTTGAGGATGTTGTCAGGGTATCTAGCAGGCTTGTTCGTCATGGTGGCAAGGTAGCCTTTGTTCATCGCCCTGAGAGGCTGCTTGATATTGTTACTTTAATGAGACAATATAAGATAGAACCAAAACGAATGCGACTCGTTTACCCGAAATCAGGAAAGGAAGCTAATACATTGTTAGTGGAGGGTACAAAATACGGTAAGGCAGGACTTAAAATATTGCCCCCTCTTTATGTGTATAAAGAAAATAATGAGTACACAGAGGAGATGTTAGAGATTTTATATGGAGAAAGATAAGCATTATGTTTATATTTTGGAATGCAGTGATGGCTCGTATTATACAGGCTATACGAATAATTTAGAAAAAAGAATTGAAGCGCACCAAACGGGAAAGGGTGCGAAATATACAAGGGGACGTACACCGGTCGAGCTTTTATTTTCTGAAGTGTATGAATCGAAAACGGAAGCGATGCAGGAGGAATATCGAATTAAGCAATTATCGAGAAAACAAAAAGAGGAGTATATGTATGAGAACGCAGCAAAAAAGCTTTAGTGATACTAATGACGGAGTGCTTTATTTAGTTCCAACCCCAATCGGCAATCTAGAGGATATGACGTTTCGTGCCATCCGAATCTTAAAGGAAGCCGATCTAATTGCTGCTGAGGATACAAGGCAGACGGTTAAGCTTCTTAATCATTTCGAAATTTCAACACCGCTGACAAGCTACCATGAACATAATAAACGAGAAAGCGGCACTAAACTTCTTGAAGAAATTAGGAATGGAAAAACAATTGCCTTAGTTAGTGATGCAGGGATGCCGGCAATCTCCGACCCGGGTTACGATTTAGTAGTGGCAGCTTTGGAGGAAAATATTTCTGTTATCGCTCTGCCCGGCGCTAATGCCGCACTGACGGCCCTAATCGCCTCTGGCCT
>JAENZK010000126.1 GCA_016841285.1 Guptibacillus hwajinpoensis
TAGCTCAGCGACTAATCCATACTGTCCAAAAGGCTACTTGAAGGGTAGCACCGAGCTTTGGATCGATTTTAAACCATGATACTAACAACTGTTTCCATTCTTTATTATAAAAGTCATTTTTTATCTTTTTATTTTTATTACGTTTTTCAATTGCTTTTTCTGCTGCTTTCCTTCTATTTTCTTGGGCCTTAGTTTTATCCTCAACTCTCCACTTTTCAATTAGTTCCGTTGTCATTTTAGTTATCTCTAAACCGTTGTACATTGGTACCTTGTAGGTACTCCCCCACTTGTGGAGAGAGTCATAATACATTACTTGTAGTTTATTATTTTTTGTCCACCGTAATCTTTCAGTCTTGGTTATCTTTAGTATTTCCTCAACCTTAATTGGATGTAACGAGAAATACTTAGCGTAATCTGTCATAATCCTTTTAATTAATACCTCATTGCCTGATACCTTTTCAAATAGTTGCTGAACTAATTGATGCTTTTTAACTTTACGAATTTCCATATCGTGCAATTCGAGTTCTTTTCCAAGTTCACTTTTAGTCAAGTGGTCTAGATAGAAGTATAATTCTTTTTGTGTTAGTTCCTCCACGAATATTCACCTTCTTCTTTTTTTATGAATTCGAACATGCATTCCCTTATTTAAATATAGGAACAATTGTGTTAATTTTCAAGAGAAAATGACAATTTTTTTTATTTATTTATTAATATTTCGTTGAATTTCAACATTTGCTTATAAAAGCGCATAAAAAAGCCGATATTAGGTTTACGGGTTTACTTTAGAGGTGCAAACAGAATAAAACACATAGCAAAACGCACTTGAATTCACTATATAATTCACAGTGCCTTTTTTATTGATTTGTAAAATTTTGGAGAATATTAATTGCTTACCGTTGCTCTAATTCACATAGTATATCACGGCGTATGGAATAATTATTGGTGGGTGAGTGAAGCTTTTTCGATTTAGTAAAGTGGATAATAATTGAGTAAATAGTTATATACAAAATAATCGGAGATTTTCCGGTTGACAGTAAGATAGAGCTCGGTTCGGGGGAATATAGGCGGAGACTTTCCGATTAAGCAAAGAAAAGTTACCCATTTTTACGTTTTTTGCGAAGATAGTCGGAATCTTTCCGTCTATTTAAGCCATTTTCAGTGTTAATTTCTAATTAAGCGAAATTTCTCCGCTTATATTTCATGCTAGCTTTAGTATCTAATGTACTTATACAACTTACGGGTGGTATCGTAAAAAAAAGAAAATTTAGAAATGGCTTAGAGATATTTATATCTCTAAGCCATTTTTACTGTGAAATATGCAGTGAAGTTTTGTTAATAATAAGTTCTGCTTTTGGTAAAAGTATCAACTAGCTTCTTCTTTGATCGTTTTATTCAAATTTACAATATTGTTCACATTATAGATACCTTCCATTAGTAAAGCCAGCATGATCCCCATCAATAAGCCATTTGAGAACAATGGTCGTACTAGCTCCGGAACGGTAATAAAGGCTTCTGAAGGGAGATTCATAATTGTCATTCCTAGTAAAGCGGGTAACGCAATTTTGTAGATTGTTTTCGGTGAAAACTCCAATTTTTCAATATTTCTAAGAGCTGATCTGAATAGCTGTAAATAAGCTACAAAAAGGATTGTATTCCCAACACTGTTTGGAATTGTAGAAAAGAAAGCACTTAATGATGGAATGGCACCTAAAATGATAAAGAGTACAGATCCAATGAAAAATGGGGCTCTTTCTTTAATTCCAGTTGATTGTAAAAAACCTAATGAAGAGGCATATGGCGCATAAGGGACCAAACCTAAAGCCCCGGATAAAGATGTAAATGTTCCTGAAAGTAATAAAGAAGATTTGTACTGCTTCGCTTTCGTTTCCTTTTCATAAATATCCTCTGCGCCCTTTAATGTTGCGATTGTATTGGTTGTGTTGAGTAATCCTGTAATCACGATGGTCAATACAATTCCCCACTGAATGGTCGGTTCACCCCACGGAAACCAGTTCAGAAATGGAGAAGTTTTAATAAAAATTGCTTCTTCCCCATTTGGGAAAAGGTAAACGGCTCCGATCCAACCTATGATCATACCGATTAATAACGACAAATTACTTGTAATCCCTTTCCCCTTAACATTTAGAATGATGGTTATTGCGGCAATCACAAACGAAAAACAGGCAACTTTAACATTTATGTAATCACCGCTATTTAAGCCTATCATTCCTTTTAAAAAAATAAAGATAAGTTGATTGGCAAGCAATAATAAGAAAACAAACATTACGGAAGGAGTAAACCATTTTTTAAGTAAATCTCCTATCCCTAGTAAGCCAAGGACTGCAACAAGTACCCCTGAAATGATGGCACCTACAGCAATGCTCCCTCCAATGGTCTGTAAATCCATATGTAACGCGCTTGCAGAAGCAGCCAAACTTAGGATTACACCCCACCATAATCCGGATTGTCCCTCCATTAAAGATAATCGATGGCCGACCATTCCTTGTAAAATACAAGCAATTCCAGTAAAAATAAAGGACCTTTGTAAAGCAGAAACGATCTCAATTTGCTCTAACTGGAAGGCACTGCCTATTGATATTGGTATAACAACGGTATTCGCAAACATAAAGAATAACCATTGAAAACCTGCTAATAATGTGATTGAAGTATTTAATTTGTTGTTCACACTAATTCTCCCTTCCCCCTAAAAAAAGCTGGTACCTATATTATAATAGGAACCAGCTTTTTTTCTATCTAAATGCATTTTCTGTATCGTAAACTTCGGTGAGGGTTTTTGTCCTGCTTTCTCTTATTATTTCCGCCATTATACTTATGGCAATTTCTTCAGAGGTTTCCGCACCTATATCAATTCCAATTGGTGAATGCACTTGTTCTAGTTGCTCCGGGGGAACACCTCTTTCTTTTAATTTCTCATATATTAGAATTACCTTCCGTTTACTTCCAATCATTCCGATATAGGAACAGGGATATTTTAAGACCGTTCTTAGAGCAACAAAATCACAGTCTTTCGAAAAGATTGCAACATGTGAGTTTTCATTTAAATTGGCTTTCATGATCGCCTGTTCTATTTCCTCATCAACATACAGGTGTTTAGCATTGGGGAATCGTTCTTTTGTACAGTAGTCAATTCGATCATCGATTATGCTGTAGGGATATTCAAGAAAATCAGCAAGCTTTGATAATGCGTAGCCTACATGTCCGGCACCTACAAAAACAAGCTCAGGCTTTTTCGTATATACTTCAATAAAAACACGGATGACACCACCGCATAACATGGGAAGGCCACCTTTCGCATCCATGTTGAGTTTACATTCGACGATTGTCGATTGCCCCTTTTCAATGGCCTTCACACTTTCTTCGATAACAACAAGCTCGGCATAGCCGCCGCCAACCGTTCCTTCTATTGCTCCATCCGGGTAAACAATCATTTTTCCGACATGCCTAGGAGTGGAACCTTTTGATTCAATAATCATTGCAAGTGCAAAAGTTTCATTTTGCCCAACTAGTTTTGCTACTTTTTCCATTAGCAACATTTTGTCTTTCCTCCTATTTACATCCCCTTCGTTTCTAAAAAGTAACGTAATAGTTTTAAAGCAACGGTTTTTCGGTAAATTGCTGTTGAACGTTGATCATCAATGGGGTGAATGAGATTACCGTATTCCTGAACAATCGCATTAATTAATTTATGATCTAACGGATGTGCTTTACCATAGAGGATTTGTTCAATATCTAAAGAACGTACAATGGTTGGTCCTACTGCTCCAAAGGCGAAACGAGCATCAGAAATCATTTCATTTTGAACATGTAAAAAACCAGCAAAGGATATTTTTGCAATTGCATCCGCTCTTCGATTTGCAATTTTTTCAAAAATAATTCGAGAATCAT
This sequence comes from Guptibacillus hwajinpoensis, assembly GCA_016841285.1. Lineage (GTDB taxonomy): Bacteria > Bacillota > Bacilli > Bacillales > Bacillaceae_J > Schinkia. The sequence goes on from JAENZK010000126.1 coordinate 3,907, forward strand.
TTTCTAATGCTGATGGCAGAATTACTTCGACTAGGATTTCATTATTAGAACGTTGGACTCTTCTAGGCCCTTGAATAAAATCCTTAATTTCTACAAGTCTATCTCCATTAACAGATCGCAAAAGTAGTTTAGTATTGTAAATGTATAATAGCGGTAATGTATCTCCGGCAGGTGAAGCGTTACATATATTCCCACCAATTGTTCCACGATTTCTAATCGCAGGAGCTGCAATTTCTTTGATCGCTTTTTTTAGTACTTCGGGAATTAAGGGATGTTGAATTAATTCACTATAGGTACTACAAGCCCCAATATGAAGGTCAGTTTTTATTGCATACACTTGCTTAAGCTCACTTAAATGATCAATAAAAACAACCGGTTTAGTGATTTTCGGTGGTACGCCCCTTCGATTTTTATGAAGGACCATGACATCTGTTCCACCTGCAATGATTAAGCAATTTTCTTGATTTAGTTGTTTAATCGTTTGTTCTAGGCTAGTGAGCCGGTATGAGGATAATGTTTTTGCTACCATAGGCCTTCACCTTTTTTCGCAGCGGAGTCAATCGCATCAACAATCATATTGTAGCCGGTGCAGCGACATAAATTTCCGGAAATCCCTTCGCGAATTTCGTCCTCGGTTGGATGTGGATTTTTGGATAACAATGCTTCACTGGCAATGATCATTCCAGGAATACAAAAGCCACACTGCACACCGCCGGCTAAAGCATAGCATTCATTCAAAATCTTATAACGTTCCGTTTTACAATAGCCATCGATCGTTACAATATCAGCTCCTTCCATTGCGCCAATAGGAATCAAACAACTGTTTTGCACGAGATTATTAACAAGAATGCTGCAAGCCCCGCATTCTCCTTCCCCACAGCCCTCTTTAGGACCGATCAAGTTATATTCATCTCTTAATATATCAAGTAATCTCGCTGTGGGAGGGGCGTCCGTTTTTACTTCATTTCCATTGAGTTTAAATTTAACCAACGTTTTCCCCTTCTCCCTTATCAAGATTTTCTAAAATCACTTCCGGTGTGATTGGAATTTGCTGAAAAGATAGTTGCAGTGCATCCTCAATGGCAGATTGGACCGCTGGGGCTCCCCCGATTAAGGTCAGCTCTCCTGCGCCTTTTGCACCGTAGGGCCCACCGGCATATGGATTATCAAACAGCTTACCTTGGATATTTACAACATCCATTGCCGTAGGTGGTCCGTAATCAGTAATACTTTTTTGCTGAATCCGTCCCTGTTTTGACGTCATTTTTTCAATATATCCGTAAGCAAGACCTTGTGCCATACCCCCGTCGATTTGGCCTTTCACAACCCGCTCGTCAATCGCTTTCCCTATATCAAAACTCGCATAAACTTTTTCAATTTTCACATTTCCTGTTAATGTATCTACTTCAACTTCCACAACATTTACGCCCCAGGAATAAGCCGGATAGGCGTCCCCTGAAAACTTTTCCTCATCCCATGGAATCATTTCTTCATGAGCATAATGTTCAATAACTTCTTGATCTACACCAGCCTGCCATGTATCCTTCAGTTTGCGGGCTGCTCGTTCTAGTAATTTGCCGACGATCATCGTCGTTCGGGAAGCGACTGTTGGACCAGAATCCGGAACTTCTTTTGTATCCGGGTATGGATACAGAATCTCTTCGAATGGTAGGTCTAATTCTTTTGCGACTATTTTACTCAAAGTTGTTAGAATTCCTTGCCCCATATCGACATTGGCTATTTTTAAGGAAACCTTATCTTCCTTTGATTTAACTAATTTAACGACTGCTTTTATATGATCCCGTTCACCACTTCCGGTAAAGCCACAGCCGTGTAAAAATAGTGAGGTGCCTATTCCTTTTTTATATCTTTTACTTTGTTGATTAAAGCGTTTTAATTCTTCTTTTCTATTTTTATAGTTAACTGTTTTTACAAGATCTTTTATCATATCCTCCATTAAAATCGGATCTCGAAATCGTCCTTTAGTGATGGTTGGATCACCCTGTTTCACTAAATATTTGCGTTTGTATTGAAGTGGGTCAAGTTTAGCTTGTTTAGCGATATGTCCCATATGACTTTCAATTCCAGCGAAGCTTTGGGGAGCACCAAAGCCGCGGAAGGCACCGTTAGGGACAGTATTGGTTTTTAACACATAGCCTTTAGCGTGGTAGTTTGGTATTTTATAAACACCAGCACTGTTTAATAATGCCCGCTGCAATACAACAGGACTGAGCCCTGTATTTGCTCCACCATCCAGATATAATTCAACATTCATACTTAAAATATTGCCTTCTTCATCAAGAGCTGTTTTATATTTGATTTTGGCAGGATGCCGCTTTGTTGTAGCAACCATATCCTCAGTACGGTCGAAAATAAGCATGACCGGTTTTTTTACAACCTTCGCTGCGATTGCAACATGTAAAGCCATCATGGAAGGAAAATCTTCTTTACCCCCAAAGCCACCTCCTGTAGGACTTTGGATAACGCGAACTTCATCCTCACCATAGGCAAGACCACTCATTAATGCATTTTTTATATAATAAGGGCATTGCATTGACCCTTGAACTATGATTTCATCGTCATGATAGCTTGCTAACATACCTTGAGGTTCCAAATATACGTGTTCTTGATAGCCTGTTTTATATTCATCTACTACAATTTTGGAAGCTTTCTGTTCGATCTGATGGATTTTTTCTAAACTCTCGCCAAATTCATAAACGGCTAAAACACCTTCGGTTGAGATTTGTTCAAGCATCTTTATTGCCTCATCCAGCGTATAAGTGGGTTGGTACTCTTCAAAATCCACTTCAACTTGCTCAAGCATTTGATAAAGGATCTCTAACTTTTCTCCTACAAGCATGAAAATCGGCTCCCCGATATAATTCACCAACTCATTAGCAAAAATGGGCTGGTCCGGTTTTAGAATCTTAACAAAATTGGGTCCCGGGATATGTTCCGCACCAATAACAGCATATCCTTCCGGTAGTTTTGGTAATTTTATTGAACGTATTTTCCCAAAAGCAATGGGTGAGCGATATAACACACTAAAAAGCATATTTTCTAATTTCACATCGCTAATATACGGAAGTTGGCCTGATACTTTTTCAGCGTGATCCTTTTTGATTACAGGTATGCTAATATCTTTTGTACTCATGTAGCCACACCCTTCAATGAAAATAAAGGGCGTCATTCTTTTAAAAGAAGCCGCCCTAATTCCTTATGCCATCCATTTACTTTATGGTAAATTTTATTCTATTTTAAGCTTTTTATGAAATATTTAGTTACCTTTTTATAATCCTCGAGAGTATCAATATCCATAAGGATGCCGGGATCCTCTACATTCACATAATGTTTTTCGTAGGTATCAAGAATCTGTCGCAAATTGCTATTTGCATCTGCTACAAGGATTTTCATTTTTACCTCGTTTGATAACTTTATAGGATGGCCACCTTTATATTGGTAGCTAGGTTTAACAACATGACCTTGGCCCATTGCTAATTTTTGAATGGTCTGCTTATTAACAACAGGATAATCTCCTGGTGTGATAAAAAAGGCTGGCTCCTGTACTTCTCTACACCCCCTTTGAATGGAACTAAACATTCCTTGGTCAAAGTTTTTATTAAAAACAACTTTTATTTCCATGGAGTATTTATTACTTTCTTGAATCTGAGAAACTAATTCTGCAATTTTCTCCCATTGATATCCTCCGACAACGATTACCCTGTTACATATTCTTTCAAATTTAGAAAGGGTATGCTCTAACACTGACAAATCGCCAAGTTTTAAGGTCATTTTAAAATCATGGGCCCTACTGGAATATCCTGCGGCTAGGATGATTGCCTCAATTTGCTCTTTTGAATTCATTGAATCAAATCATCCCCTTAACAATGATTTAATGAAAATGTATTAATAAATTACATATTTATTACATAAAAAAAAAGAGTAGGTATTATCTGCCATACTAGCAGATAAAGCCACCCTTTTTAAAATTTTAATATACATCACGTAAATAACGTTTTTGCTTCGACATATCATCAAGATACGCTTCAGCTGCTTCACGGCTCATGCCGCCTTCTTGCTCGATAACAGTAATAAGCGCTTCATGAACGTCTTTTGCCATGCGTGCTTTATCACCACAAACATAGAAGGATGCTCCGTTATCTATCCAAGCAAATAATTCTTTAGCGTTTTCAATCATTCTGTTTTGTACATAAACTTTTTTCTCTGTGTCACGAGAGAAAGCAGTAGTTACTTTTGTTAATACGCTATCTTGTTGATATTTTTCTAACTCGTCTTTGTAAAGAAAATCTGTTGCTTCATGCTGGTCTCCGAAGAATAACCATGTACGACCTGTAGTTCCATTAACAGCGCGTTCCTCAATAAATGAACGGAATGGTGCAATGCCTGTCCCTGGTCCACACATAATAACGTCAGTTTCAAGGGATTCCGGCAAATGGAAGTGTTTATTTGGTTGAACAAATACTGGAACTGTATCACCAACTTGAGTACGTTCAGCAATTTGTACAGAACAAACTCCATTACGATCTCGACCATGCGCATTATAACGTACAGCACCGATAGTTAGATGAACTTCATCAGGATGTGCATTAAAGCTGCTTGCAATTGAATATAGACGCGGTGTTAACTTTCTTAAAAGTGAAACGATATCTTGGGCTGTAGCAGACCAAGGACCGAAATCACGGAGCATATCAAGTAAATCACGTCCATAAATATATTCTTTCAATTGATCTGCATTTTCATCAGAAATTAACTTTTGTAATTCTTCATTTTCTGTGAATGCTGCAGCCCCTTGTAAAAGTTTTCTTGATAATAAAGTAATTTCAAAATGTGTTGTTAAAGCTTCTTTCAGTGGAAGTGTATCCCCTTGTTTATTAATAATTACAGCCTGTTCCTCATCCCATCCCATTTCTTCAAGCAGTGCATTAACAAGGCTAGGATCATTTGAAGGAATGACACCAAGGGCATCACCAGCGACATAGGATAAACCTGATCCTTCCAATGAAAATTCGATATGTCTTGTTTCCTTACTAGAACCTGTACCATTTAAATTAACGTTTTTTAGAACTTTCGCCTGAAATGGATTTGTTCTTGAATACGTTGGTACTTTCTTGTCATCTGCATTTTTTACTACTGTAGTTTGCATAATCCTTCCCCCCACATAGTTGTATAAAGCAAGGATAGCACGAAATGAGAAAATAAAATGTATATTTTTTCACATATCTTTTCTAAAAACCAATAAAAAAATACATCGAAAAAGGTGGGTAAATTTTCTCTTAAATGCTATCATCACTGCTACTTGAAAAAAATAAACAGGATTTCCACTGAAGTAATAATTGATATGTTTAATATTCGAAGCATTACCAACCAACAATCAACCAGAAATTACCTTAAATATTTATTTAAAATTTGAACATATTATTATTTGTGCATTAAAGCCTGATAAATGGATATCCATTTTTATCTTTTTCAAAGTTAGTATAGAGCAAATAAGGAGGATGTTCAAGGGGTTCTTGGACATAATTAAGAAAGGACATTACCGTTTTATTAGCAATGTCCTACTATCAGTTTTCCATATATTCGATTAGAACGCTTCTAATTTCAATTTTTCGGAAATTTCGAGTGGAGGTTCTGTTGAAGCAATGATATCTTCAACGCTGTATCCTTTGGCTATCTCTACTAATTTCAAACCGTTTTCCGTTACATCCATAACTGCACGATCTGTAATAATACGGTTAACGACACCTTTTCCTGTCAATGGCAAAGAGCATTCATTTAAAATTTTAGATTCACCGGCTTTATTTACATGATCCATAATGACAATCACTTTTTTAGCACCATGAACCAAATCCATGGCACCGCCCATACCTTTGATCATCTTCCCAGGAATCATCCAATTGGCAAGGTCCCCTTTTGCAGAGACTTCCATCCCGCCAAGGATCGCAACATCGATATGGCCGCCGCGAATCATCGCAAATGATTCTGAACTGTCAAAGTACGATGCCCCTGAAATGGCTGTAACTGTTTCTTTACCAGCATTGATTAAATCTGGATCCACTTCATTTTCTTTTGGATAAGGTCCAATACCAAGTAAGCCATTTTCAGATTGTAAAACAACTTGTTTACCTTCTGATATAAAGTTTGCAACCATAGTTGGCATTCCTATACCTAAATTAACATAAAACCCATTTTCAATCTCTTTTTCAGCACGCATCGCGATTTTTTCTCTTGTCGTTACTACATTTTCTAGATTGGACATATTGTTTCTCTCCTTTACTTTTGAACGGTTAATCTCTCAATCTTCTTCTGCTGTTTTCCGACAATGAGCTTTTGAACGTAAATACTTGGTGTATGAATTTGATCCGGATCTAGTTCACCGATTTCCACTAATTCTTCTACTTCCGCGATGGTTACTTTTCCAGCTGCTGCAATCATTGGGTTGAAATTTCTGGCTGTTTTGTTGTAAACCAGATTTCCCATTTTGTCTCCCTTAGAAGCACGGACTAATGAAAAATCGGCGGTCATTCCTTTTTCAAGTAGATACATTTTTCCATCAAACTCTCGAACTTCTTTTCCGTCTGCAATCGGAGTTCCTACTCCTGCTGGTGTGTAAAAGGCAGGAATTCCTGCACCACCTGCACGAATTCGTTCAGCCAGTGTTCCTTGAGGAACAAGCTCCACTTCCAATTCGCCTGAAAGCACTTGTCGTTCGAATTCTTTGTTCTCACCAACGTAAGATCCAATCATTTTTTTGATTTGTTTATTTTGTAAAAGTAAGCCAAGGCCCCATTCATCAACGCCACAGTTATTGGAAATGACGGTAAGATCCTTAATACCTGACTCAGCTAATGCAAGAATTAAATTTTCCGGTATTCCAACTAATCCAAAACCGCCGACCATAATGGTTGAGCTGTCTTTAATGCCTTTTATTGCTTCAGTAAAGGATGTAAGTATTGGTTTCATAAGCTTTCTCTCCTTTATTCAATTTTTCAGTACCTCTTAAACGGGATAAACCCCATGCTTGCGTTCAGTAAATACTTTATATTTAGATGAATAAGCATCTAAGCGGTTTATTAATTCCTCACGTAGTTTGCTCGGTTCAACGATGCCGTCAATAATCATTTCTGATGCTAAACGGTAAATATCGATATCTTGATCGTATTCTTCGCGCTTTTGTTGAATAAATGCTGGTCGCTCCTCTTCAGGTAGTGCGGCAATTTTGTTGGCATAAACTGCATTAACAGCAGCTTCTGGACCCATAACAGCAATTTTCGCTGAAGGAAGGGCAAGGCAGCAATCAGGTTCAAAAGCAGGACCTGCCATAGCATAAAGGCCAGCACCATAGGCTTTTCTTACAATAACCGAAATTTTCGGCACAGTTGCTTCGCTCATCGCTGAAATCATTTTAGCACCATGACGAATGATTCCAGCACGTTCTACTTTTGTGCCAATCATAAATCCAGGTATATCGGCCAGAAACAAGAGCGGTATGTGGTAGGCGTCACACAAAGTAATAAATTTAGCCGCTTTATCAGCAGAATCATGGAATAATACACCACCTTTTACACGTGGTTGGTTGGCAATAATACCTATCGGTTGACCATTTATTCTTGCAAACCCTGTAATGATTTCAGCTGCAAATAGCTTTTTAATTTCACAGAAAGAGTCTTCATCGATTATGCGATTAATTAAATCATGCATATTAAATGGTGAATTTTGATTTTCAGGAATAATTTCAGCAATTGACTTTTCGAATTGCTTTGGTGCAATCGGCTCAGCTGTTGCAGGCTTTTCTGAATAATTTTGTGGAAAAAAAGATAAATAACGACGGGCAAAAGTAAGTGCTTCTTCCTCTGTTTTTACCAAAACATCGCCACAGCCGGAGACTGAACAATGCATTTTTGCTCCACCCATTTCTTCAAGTGTTACTTTTTCGCCAATGACCATTTCAGCCATGCGGGGGGATCCTAAATACATGGAAGCATTTCCTTCCACCATGACAACGGTGTCACAGAAGGCCGGAATGTAAGCACCCCCAGCTGCAGACGGTCCAAATAATAAGCAAATTTGCGGAACTTTACCAGAAAGCTTGACTTGATTATAAAAAATCCGACCTGCCCCTCTTCTTCCCGGAAACATTTCAATTTGATCTGTAATGCGTGCGCCTGCCGAATCAACTAAATAAAGCATTGGCACTTGCAGTGTTTCAGCCGTTTCTTGAATGCGAATAATTTTCTCAACAGTCCGCTTTCCCCATGAACCCGCTTTAACTGTGGAATCATTAGCCATTACACAAACTGTTCTGCCATTAATTTTTCCTATACCTGTAACTACGCCATCAGCAGGTAGACCGTCTTCTAAACAATTGGCAAAGAAAGCATCTTCAACATTTAAGCCTTCATCAAATAAAAGCTCTAAGCGGTTTCGGACAAATAGTTTTCCTTTTTCAGCATTTTTTT